>VXPE01000131.1:36702-70824 GCA_009839745.1 Candidatus Poribacteria bacterium | reverse complement strand
ATGGCACTTCTGTGAAGTTGTGTTTTACAAACAGTTATTTAGCACAAGTCGTTAATTTATCTGTTTTTTTCGCAGCAGTAGGTTACAAAAAATGCCTATAAACCCTTACAATCACTGGGTTCTCTACCGACGCAGAAATGATAAAGGATGACCATGGCGAAGAAGAACCCGCGATAAAACTTGAGTTTATCAACGATTTCATCGAAGAAAATAGGGAAATTTTTGAAGAAATGTACGAGGATAAAGCCGATGAACTGCTCAATGAAAAAGCACTTGAGGACTATGATCTTGAGTATACACAGTACTACACGAATGCTCGCGACAAGCTCCGGAACCAAGGACTCGCAACGCACAAAGAACAGATCCGAGAAAACCTGTTCAATCGCTTTCGCCGTCTTGATATCGACCACGGACAGTTCCCCGATAAATACAAGGCACTCTTTAAGGACACCCGAGATGAGTTCTGCAATAATTATCGTATCCCCGACCTCAACGTGCCGGAAAACGTCGTTCGAGAATTAGAAACCCTTTACGGATATGGGAAACAACACATCTTTCAACATAGCAATTCAAAAGACGTTATGCAGCATGTGACCTTGGCACATCAAATCCTCAAAACCATTATCGCATACAATGCCCTCAACACGGGACAAGAAACCATCGATGTTACGCCCCAAGACGTGAAAAAAGCATTGAAAAAGGCACAAAAGCCAACAACCGACTAACCGATGATAACCTCTTTCTAAGAGGGCACTCCGATTCCCAGCACTTTGGAGAGTGCGCAAACCGCTTGACAATGAAATACCTATAGGGTATGCTTGTTAAACAAAACGAATGTGTTATAGAAATGTTCATATTACAGCGTGAGGAAAAACATGAGACGCTTTGGGACGCAGGGTCCCGTTCATCCCGAGAGAAACTATGTCGTCAGCCGCGCTGTTGAACTCACAGATTTCATCAAGCGTGTCGAAGAAGGGCGTTACATCGTTATTTTCGCGCCCCGTCAGACCGGCAAAACGACCTTCTTTCAACGTGCCTTAGATGTGTTCAGAGACGAAGCATCTGCCTACTTCCCTATCGCCTTGAATTTTGAGGAATACGAAGGTTGCACACCGTCGGTTTTTTATAGCAATCTTCACGAAGATATTCGCGAGGAGATAGAAAATATTTTTGCGCAACGCGGAGAAGTCTTTTCTGAAGCGTTGGCGGAATTCTTGGAGAACACAGAGATCACCGATCATCTCTCAATGGGAAGATTCTTTAGACGCTTTTCCCGTTTCCTGGGTGACCAACGCCTTATCCTCATCATAGACGAGTTTGACGGCATCCCGAAGGAAGCGGTGAGAGGTTTTCTGCATTCACTTCGCCGTATCTATGTTTCAAACCCTATTTCTCGATGTCCACATAGTGTCGGTATTGTCGGAGTCAAGAGTATTACGCAGCTGAACTACGACCGATCCATCTCCCCGTTCAATATCCAAGATGAGTTCAACCTGCCGAACTTCACGCGTGAACAGGTGCAGGAACTCCTTGGGCAATATACGGAAGAAGTCGGACAGCCATTTGCACCCGAGGTGATTGAATCCATTCATAAGCAGACAGCTGGACAACCTGTTCTCGTCAACCGATTCGCGCAGATTCTCACAGAGGCGTTGGATATTCCCAAAACAGAACCGATTACGATGCCACATTTTACAAAGGCACATGCACAACTCCTTGAGGAGAACAATGTCAACATCACACACTTGATAACCAACATCCGCAAAAATCCGCGTTTTGAAAGTATGCTGATGCACATCATGGAACGTGATGAAGGCGTGGACTTCAATCCCGATAATGACATTATCAGTGAACTCGCCACTTATGGGGTCATTGCAAGAGGTAATGACGGAGACTGTGAGATTCTCAATCCAATTTACCTCTATCGTATTATGAGAGCATTCAAGCCACTCGTAAACGGGTTAGAGCGGGAATACTTCCCGACAGATACCAGCGACGCGCTCCGTGAGTATCTCACATCTACCGATCAAATTGAAATGAAGGCGTTACTTGATAACTTCCAAGATTTCATAGCACGTGCGGGGTTTAGGATTTTGCAAGTCCCAGATACGCCGCAAGAATCGGTAGGCCGCCACCTCTTGCTTGCTTACCTCGACGAGTTTGTTGGGCGTATTGGTGGCGTCATGCACATAGAAGTACCAACCGGGCGAGGTAGGATGGACATCCTTATTACGCACAATCAGCAAAAATACATTGTTGAGACAAAGATTTGGAGAGGTAGGAGTCGCTATGAAGCAGGCAAACAGCAATTAGCGGCATACCTCAAATTGGAAGGAACAACGGAAGGTTACTATATAGTTTTTGACCATCGCCAGGATCCTGAGCCGCGTGTGGAAACCCAGACAATCGACGATGTAACAATTCGGAGTTATGTGATTCCTGTCGTTCAGGAACGTCCTTCAGAGACACATCTCCCTGATGCTTAAGATTCCAGGAGCATGAAATGCCTTATTGTACCGTATGCAAGATAGAGACAGATTGGGAATACGATATAGCACTCTCCAACGGAGACTTCGTTCATTATTCATGTATCCTCCTGTTGCAGATGCGAGAACATGAGATTGAAACGGCACTGCAGCAACAGAAATCGCAACTCATCTTGTCGCTCTTTGTGCCAAACGAAACGCAAGAACAGCATGCGTTGCCGGAGGCTGATAGTGAAGA
Source organism: Candidatus Poribacteria bacterium (assembly GCA_009839745.1). NCBI lineage: Bacteria > Candidatus Poribacteria > Candidatus Poribacteria bacterium. Next base: position 68,100 of record VXPE01000131.1, on the reverse strand, counting down.
TTTACGTGCCAAACTCGCGAAGGTAAAATCCGTTTTAACCGAAATCTATGACTATCTGCCGTGTTGGCCACCCGATTGGGATGAACGGAAACGACAAGTTATCCGAGAAAAGGGTTCGCGCTGTTCAAAGTGTGGTAAAGAGCAGGATGTCTATCTCCTGCACGATATTCCCGTATTTGAAGGAGGCACGAACAAGTTAGATACGCTCAGACTCGTCTGTGCCGAATGTTACAGGGGGACATACCATGAAGGCAACATTTTTGGCACTTTTACGCTAAAGGCATCGCAGTCAGAATTTGCGGAACAATTCACAGAAATCCAATCCGCGATTGACAACGAGCAGCGGATTCGGTTTGAGTATAAAAAGCCGCGCGCCAAAAGGTGGAGGACGCGTGTCGTTACACCGGAGCGGTTCCTGAATATTCCGAACAGCCGGGCATCCGGTGAGACGTTGTGTGTAGAAGGATTTTGCGAATTGCGCCAGGATACCCGCGTCTTCGCCCTTGAGCGAATGCAAGGGTTAGAGGTCATTGAGGATTAGTTATAACACAGAGGAACAATTGTGCAGGAGCGAAATATAAGAGCCCTCTACTACATTACCCATATAGACAACTTGCCTTCCATTGAATGGTTCTTGCTTTTTGCAACAAAACGCGATTGGCGCGCACTGGCTACCGACAACTGACAACTGATTTACATCCGAACATAGCTCTCACAGGTTTCGTCCAAATCGGCAAGGACACTCCCATCCACCTGCAGGAACCGGGCGTTCAGCATCACGAATTGAACGGCTGCACCGGAGGTGTCGCGCCGTAAGAAGAGAAATTCACCGACACACCGAATATCTGCGGTAGACATCTCCGCCAAGCCATCATCAGAGATGAGGAACGTATCCGTCGCGTTGGGTAACCGGAGGGTGAAACCTGTCCCTAAAACATCAGGATCGGTAAACACCTCAATAGCAGAAAGCGTCGGACGCACTTCCACTTCAGGCTTCATCGGCAACAGCACTGTGTTCACTGCCATTGGCGATTCCCGATGTTTCCGATATGTAATACTGTTCCCGCCCGATGTTACCGAGAGATCGGGTGTCTGCACCGCACCGATGAACAGATTGCTACGCTGTGGTTCCTGCGTCCGTATGTTCCCTGCTTCGGAAATGATATAAGGGGCGACCTTTCGATCGAAACGAAATACCTGTTCCAATGTGTACGCACCCGCACCGAGAACGAGATCGTGTAGGACGAAGTATTCACCTTTAAGATAGAAAATAGCGCGTTTGTGCTGCGCCTCAGTCGTTTTTGGCACGGCTTGCGCGTTGCCGAGAGCTGCGGTCAAAACGTCCCACTTTTCAACGAAATCGAATGCGGGTGTCGTTATCCATCGTGTGTTAAGTGCATCAGGCTCCGAGCGGGTGGTCTCAAGCACACCAACGGAACCCGTTGTTAGATGTCGTCCGTGAGCGTGTAACACGAAAATTGATGTGTCCGTGTGGCTCGGTTTTTCAGATGGATGCGTATCGAAAAACAGGTATTGTGCCTCGGGTTCCCAACTGTCTCGCATGACATAGCAACCCGTCTCAGGAAGCGCGTGTGAGGTGGTATCAGTGGATGGAAAATCCTCAAGTCGGAAGTCTTTATCGACAATCGTGCAGAGTTCAGCGGCATCGAAGTTCGGCGCGGGGAGCGGGCCGAACGGTGGAAACGCGTTATCGGGTTGACGCAGACGGATACACGCTTCGACCTGTCTTTCCAGCGATGTCTGTATCTCTGCCAAGGAGCCGGCACTCTCCCTGGCGTCTCCGTAAACAGATAGGAATCTGACAGAATCCGCAATTGCCTCAACGTGGGACCGGAGTGTCCGATCCTTGTGAAAGCCATCTGAATGAAAAAACGCCTCCATTATCCATTTATAGCGACGCAGCGCGAGGAGACGCAGTTGTTCACTCCCACGGAATTCAGGAAAGAGGTGTGCCGCAATACCGATCTCTGTCGTCGCAGTGATAGCGGGTGTCGGATGGATGGACAACCGGAGCAGACATTCGAGGTAGGTTTTCGCAGTCGTATAGGTATCGGATCTGTCTGTGAGTGGGATTGATTTTTGTTCGACCTGTGAATCTAAAAATTCTCTCCGAAAGACGGTGTATGCGGCTTTGGCTACGGCTACATCGTCCGCATTTTTAACAGCAAGTTTTGACTCGCAAAAATCCAAATTCAGAGCCTCAAAAAAATCGCTATCGCTGAGAGGCAAGTTGTATTGACGCTGCGGCGTGAAGTTGCGTTTAAGGACGGTATTATAGGCGTTCACCGCGGCTGCCAAGATCGGAAGGTTCCGCTCGTTCGCAAGCGAGAAGGCAACATCAATCGGTCGGATGAGATGCGAATCCGTCGGTGTAGGCGCGACCTCCGTCAACACTCCCGACATCCTTCCAAATCCGGCAAGTCGCCAGAGTGCCGATTGCGGAAGTGACGCACAGACGCTGCCTGCCAATGCCAGTGCACTGCCCGCTTCGAGTCTCGGACGCGGTTCACCGTCTGAATAGGTGTAGAGATATTCAGCGTGTGCTGACAGGATACGGGCGAGTTCGCGGTATCCCAACGCCGTAAGCGGTTCATGGGCTGCAATCGCGACTGCCTCTATGACCCGTGCGGCGACAGATTCCAATCGCCACGCGGGGTATTCTGGCGTGAATTCGGTCGGTGTCGGGTATGCTTCGTCAAACGTGAAGAGTTCCTCAAAATCCGCGATCGGTTCCAGTTGCCTGACCGCAGAGAGTTCCCTTTCTGAAAGAGTTTCAGAAAGGGTTTGGATCTGTTCAGTTTGGAGCGTTGTCCACTTTTCCAGCGACATGTTGTGGCACCTTCAAGAAAAAAGGGACCGGTAAAACCAGCCCCTTTTTGACATGCGTTGAACGCTGCGTTCTACGCGGATAGTCCTAAAACTGCTGCGTCCTCATCGTCGTAATGCTCAAACATACTCACGAGACGGCTCAGAACGACCAAGTTTTTGATATGTTTGCCGACATGGATAACACCAATGCGCCCGTTCTTTCGGGTTGCGATCGCACGTGCCTCCATGAGGGCACCGAGTCCTGAACTGTCAATCATATTGACATTCTCGAAGTTGATGAGGATACGTGGCTCGTCGTAAGTTTCTATTTGCGGGGCGATTGCCTCTCGTAATTCTAATGCGGAGGTTCCTACCAATTTTCCACTGGGTTCTAAAATCGCTACGCTGCCTTGTTGGCGAATTTGCGTTGACACTGTTTTTCTCCTTTTTTATTTCGGAAAATATTGAAAGTCTATATTACTTTTTTTACTTTTTAAACAACAATTTTGAATGTTCAATTAACGTGTTCGTTACTTTAGACGCATTCCCTTGAAAAAAGTTAGTTTTTTTTTATTTATTTTTTGGTTTTACTGTAAAAAAATAATTTGACACAATCAAGAGGTTGTGTGATAATTTCCTAATACCACATTTCAATTGGCGCGTGACACACGCGATTCTTCTAAAGAAAGGAAATTCTAACAATGGCAGTTACATTTCACCACGTTCATCTTCGTTGTGAAGATTTAGAAGGTGCGATTCGTTATTATGAAGAGATGTTTGATGGAAAGGTCACGGAAACAGTAGAGGTCCGCGGGTTACCCATCGTCCGGATGGAGATTGGCGGCGAACGGATCTTCCTCTCACCGAAATTCGGAGATATGGAAGTCGAGGACACCAGCGGGAATCCGCGTTGGGGTGTCTATCAACTCGCTTTTACCGTGGAAGACCTGGACGCTGAGGTCGCGCAGCTTCAAGCGAAGGGCGCGGAACTCGAAGATTTGAAACCCAATGGACTCATGATGGCGTTTTTCAAAGGACCCGACAACGTTCAAATTGAACTCATTGAGGCTTAATCGTTCGCGGAAATCGCCACCTCGCACCGTTCATAGATAGCACTCGCGTCTAATTTCCCTAACATCTAAGACCGACCTAACAAGATGTTGTCAGCTTATACATCACCTTGACTGAGCGCTGCGCGAGGGGATGGCAGTATGAAATTTAGCGAACTCTTCCATACAATTCAAGGAGAAGGACAACTTATCGGTGTCCCCTCCGTTTTCTTCCGAACGAGTTATTGCAATCTGAGATGTGTTTGGTGTGATACACCTTACACATCTTGGAAGCCGGAAGATCGGAACATCTCTGTTGCTGAAAGCGTTGACGCCATCTCGCAATACCGCTGTAAGCACGTGGTTATTACCGGTGGAGAGCCGTTTATTCAGGCGAGGGAATTGATGGAACTCTGTTGTGAACTGGATAAACGTGGGCATCACATCACCATTGAAACGAACGCCACGCTTTTTGCAGCAGTTCCCGCACACCTCATTTCCATGAGCCCTAAGTTGCGTAATTCTAATCCGCCAGCAGACAACCGGTTTTTCAAACGTCACGAACGTGGACGCATTCGTCCCGACGTTATCCGAAAGTTTTTGGATCAGTATCCATGCCAAGTGAAATTTGTCGTGGACACACCCGAAGATTTAGCAGAGATCCAAGCCTTACAGACGGAGATAGATATTCCCGCCGAGACCATCCTCTTGATGCCGCAAGGGACAACACCTACCGTGCTACGGCAGAAACAGGAATGGTTGGTGGATCTCTGTAAAGAGAACGGCTATCGCTATTCCCCTCGTGTGCACGTGGATATATGGGGAGACAAACGCGGCATCTAAGCAGTAATGGGTACGGAAATGAACTATGATATTCTACTAAAAGGTGGCACCGTCATTGACCCCGCACAGCATCTGAATGCAAGGCGAGATGTCGCAATTACGAGCGGTGTCATCGCTGCGATTGAACAGGACATTCCCGAAGGCGCAGCGACGCAAACCATCAATGTTAAGGATAAATTCGTGACACCGGGACTCGTGGATATCCACACGCATGTCTATTACGGTGTAACGACATGGGGCATCAGAGCCGACGCGGTTTGCCCAACAGCCGGAACCACCACCGTTGTCGATGCCGGCAGCCCAAGTTGGGTGACGTTCCCCGGTTTCCGTGAATTCATCGCCGAACCTGCGCAGACGAACATCCTCACCTATATCCACATCTCTGGAATTGGGCTTGTCTATGGACCTGTCGGTGAAATGCACGATATGGCTTACGCCAATCCCGGGCGTGTTGCGGAGACCTTACAAGCGCATCGTGATATGACGGTGGGGGTCAAGGTGCGTCAGGGAAAAATGCAGGTTGGCGATAACGGGGTTGAACCGCTGAAACTTGCCATTGAAGCCGCCGAATGTGCAGAAACGCCCGTCATGTGTCATATTGGCGCGGGGGTGCCGCTGCCTGATATTTTGCGATTACTCCGTCCGGGCGATGTGATTACCCACTGTTTCCAAGGCAACGGTGATAACATTGTTGACGAGAAAGGGCGCGTGATCCCTGAAGCCTGGAAGGCGCGCGAGGACGGTATTATCTTTGATGTCGGACACGGGGCAGGCAGTTTCCATTATGAGGTCGCACAACGCGCCATGGAACAGGGGTTCATCTCTGACGTTATCAGTACCGATCTTCATACAGGGAACATCAACGGACCCGTCTACGATTTACCGACCGTCCTGTCGAAGTTGATGCATTTGGGACTCTCACTGGAAGAAGTGATTGAGAAGGCGACTTTCAGTGCCGCAAAAGCCATCCAACGTGAGGCGCAACTCGGTCATCTGAAAGTTGGAACCCTCGCGGATGTCGCAGTCTTTGAAGTACTGGACGGTGAATTTGAATTCTTCGACACACACGACAACAAGTTTATCGGGAACAAAAAATTGAAAGCCACGCTAACGATACGCGAAGGAAAAATTTAAACCGATATGGCGAGTACAAACAAAAAACTCAGTGGCTGTTATAGAAGAGTCCTGACTTTCGTGTTAGCAGTTGTGGCAGTCAGTTTAATCGCAGGTGGCATCGTTTATCGCCGCGTCGGTGGGTCTGAAGGTGCCCGCTATTGGATGGCAGGACGCGCCCTAAACGGTGTAGAAAACCATCTTAAGTCGAAAAATCGTCCTGATGGTATCTCAGAAGATCAGGTAATCGCAGTCTTTGCAAACGTGCGCGAGGCAACCCAGAAACGGAAAGTCCATCTTACATCCCTTTACAGAGTGCTGAAATCGTATCAGACAGCGTTTCATACCACAACACCATCAACCCCTGAAATACAAGCGTTCCTTATTGAACTTGAGAGAACAATTCTTAAGGATACAATTAAGGAGTGATGTTTAACCTATCCTCTTACAGTCCCCCTGATAAGGGGCGGGGAATGCCATAAGGCATTCATACCGTTGATTCTTTAGGGGGTTGGGTCATCCTATTGGCAATCATCTCTCGAATTTGAGTTGTGTAAACCCCGTCGCTCAGCCCCGTATGAATCACCTGCCGCAGTGCGCTTTGGTATCTCGCCTTGAGATCACCCCACGCTTTGAAAAGTGTTCTGCTTTCGGAGGCTTCAGGCTGTGCAACAGCACACAAAATTCGATGGATTACGGATAGATAAAAGAGGAGATGATGACTGTCAACACGTGCCGCGATCTCCGCAGATGAACAGGTTTCACGATGTGCGGCAACCCACCCTGCATAAGCCTCGACCAACTCCCGATTTAACAACGAGACGAAGTTTGTCCCCTCTTGGTTTGCCCCGATACTATTGAAAAATTGGACCAACCGCCGTTCCTGCCAATCCCAACCAACACTCGAAAAGTCAATCAAAAAAGGGATGTCGTCGGAAATCACGATGTTTCGGCTCTGGTAGTCGAGACTATCGAAAGTCGGTGGTGCCGTTTGGAGTCGGTTGGAAAAAGTGGTCCATAGCGCATCAAGATGTGCAGTTTGTGATGAGGTCATCGCACCACAAAGATAGCCGAGGGTTTTTCTGCCTTGTTCAAGTAAACGTTGCAGGGTAACGTTCAGATCAAAGCGGAAGGCGTAGGGGGTAAGAAGTTCCATGTTTTCTGCGAAAACGGTTTCAACCCGACAGAGCTCCATAAGTGCAGTCCGCAAAATGGGGGTAAGAGCAGACAAGGGTCTGCTTTGTGCCATGGCATCCAGTGTCAATTCGCCACACCATTCCAACAACAGGGTATGCAAGGCTTCCAATTTCCAAACAATTTGCGGAACACGACACCCATTGCGGTGTAATACTGACAGGACAGTGGATTCAATCTCACAAGGGGTATAGCCTGCCTCAACGACGGGTGTGGTGATGTCGTGCTGTTTGAGTAGGTAGTTCACGGAACCGAGTTTTAAACGACAGACATTGTGCTTCTGCTGACTGCCGTGCTGAATCGGTTCAAGTTTCAGAGCCTCTACCTCTGTTTGGAAGTGGGCTGCGATCTGTTCAATCAGATGGTTCACCTATATGCCTCCTGATGTTTTATATCACAGAACCTGCCCTGAATCTACAATTTTCTTGACATTCGGTAAGAGGTGTGTTATAAAAACTTGAAATTCAATTGTTTCTGTGGTAAAATATTTGCATCAATTCTGATGAAAAACGTTCATCGGGAGTTACACACACAATACTGGATACGACACACCTCTCGATTTGCACAGCGGGTTCTCTCGTGTTGAGAGTCTGATGCAGACATGAAAGAGGTGGACGCGAAAACCCAGTGGGGACGGCAGGTCCCCGCAAACTTAGGAGGTTTTTTTGGCAGTTACAATGAAAGGACTCCTTGAATGTGGAGTTCACTTCGGACATCAAACCCGTCGTTGGAATCCGAAGATGGCAGAGTACATCTTCGCTGAACGAAACGGGATTTATATTATTGACTTGCAAAAGACGCTACGGATGCTCGAAACCGCCGCGCATTTCGTTGAAGAGATCGCCGCGCAAGGTGGCGGGGTATTATTTGTCGGCACGAAACGCCAATCCCAAGAAGCCGTGCGAAGCGAAGCCGTGCGATGTGGGATGTATCACGTAAATCACCGATGGCTCGGTGGTATGCTGACGAATTTCCAAACCATCCGTCGGAGTGTCAACAGGTTGGATCAACTGGATGCCGATGAAACGAATGGGGTTTTTGATCAGAGGCCGAAAAAAGAGGTCATGCGGTTGCGCCGTGAGAAAGGCAAACTCGACAGCAACCTGAGTGGTGTCAGAGAGATGAAAAAGCTCCCTGAAGCCGTGGTTGTTACGGATACACGGAAAGAGCATACAGCGATCGCAGAGGCAAACAAACTCGGTATCCCGATCATCGCTATCGTTGATACCAATTGTGACCCTGATCCGATTGATTTGCCGGTTCCGGGTAACGATGACGCTATCCGCTCAATTCGTCTCATCTGTTCTGTCTTAGCCGATGCCGTCGTTAATGGCAAGGGAGATGCGTTAGAAGGCGCAGAGGTCGCGGCGGAAGCAGAGCAGCCCCAAGCAGCTGTGGCGCAAGTAGATGCGATACTTGCAGTGGAAAAGCACGAGGAAGAAAGTGTCGCGATTCTCGAAGAAGCCCAACTGTCCGCAGAGCCAGAGGCGATTGGCGATGGGGAACAGCGTCAGACACGTGCACCGCGTCAACGACGGAGAGGAAGAGCCCCGCGGCGACAGTCTCAATAAATTGGCAATCAGTCATCAGTCTTCGGTTTTCAGTTAAGAGGTGGGTTTGTTAAACCAGATCCCTCCTTAACTGTTAACTGGAAACTGTTAACTGAAAACTATAATTAAGGAGGATACATGGCAATTACAGCAAAGCTTGTTAGCGACCTCCGTTCGCGCACGGGGGCAGGGATTATGGACTGCAAAAAGGCGCTAACAGAAACGAACGGAAATATTGACGAAGCAATTCAGAAATTACGGGAGCAGGGACTGAAAGCGTCCGAACTTAAAGGCGGTAGAACGACAGAAGAAGGATTGATTGTTTCCTATATTCATCCCGGTAGCCGTGTCGGCACATTGGTCGAACTCAATTGCGAAACCGATTTCGTTGCCCGAACAGAGCAGTTCCAAAATTTGGCGAAAGAGATCGCGATGCAGGTCGCAGCCGCAAAACCGAAATATGTTAAACCGGAAGATGTTCCTGCCAAAGATCTTGAAGCAGAAAAAGCAATTCTGAAAGCACAAGCCGAGCAAGAAGGGAAACCTGCCCACATCGCTGAACGGATTGTTGAAGGACGAATCTCTAAATATTATACGGAGACCTGCCTCTTACAGCAGCCTTATATCCGAGATTCAGACAAGACCATTGAGAGTCTCGTAAAGGACACAATAGCCCAATTGGGTGAGAACATTGTCGTCAAACGTTTTGTACTCTACGTACTTGGACAGTGAACAGGAAACTGTAACCCTACAGTCTTGATGTCAACCAGAACTGTAGCCTGTAAGCGAATCGGAAGGGTTTTTACTTGGGGTGTTTTGCTGGGGGATTTTTGCGTATTGCTTGGGTATTTCTGCGGATTTCCGCTAGGTCTACGGAGATTAACCCCTTAAACCCAAGACCCACCTGACCGAAACGCAAGGAATAATTAAAAAATGCAACAGCAGATTCTTCAACAGGCGGAGTCCCGGATGAAGAAGACAGTCGAAGCAACAGCGACGAAATTGTCGCATGTACAGACAGGCCGAGCGACACCAGCACTCTTGGATCAGGTCAGCGTTACGTATTACGGTAGCAAAAGTCCATTGAGTCAAGTCGGCACGATTACTACGCCTGAACCGCGGCTGCTTGTCATTCAACCTTGGGACAAAACGCTAATTACAGAGATTGAGAAAGCCATCGCCCACTCAGATTTGGGACTCTCGACGAGCAATGACGGGAACATTATCCGAATCCAAATCCCCGAACTCACATTGGAGCGCAGGACGGAGCTAACGAAGGTCGTCCGTAAACTCGCCGAAGAAGGGAAGGTGGCAATTCGGAATATCCGACGCGATGCCAACGATGCCGTTAAAAAAGCCGATGGGGATACCGGTGGCGGCGGTAAAAGCAGAGGACGAGGCGGCGACAGGAAGCGCGGGAAAGCGAGTGCGGATCCGGTTCAGCAGCTGACGGATACGTACATCGACCAGATTAACGACTTGACGGAGGCGAAAGAGTCCGAATTATTAGAAACTTGAGGAAGGGTTGTCAGTTATCAGTTTGCCTCGCAGTGAGAGTTAAAAGGTTTCGTTGAACTTTACCGATCTGTTCCCTGAAGACTGTTAACGACAAAAAAATATGTTTTGGCGGCGAGCCTTGAGTGTGGCTGTGTTAGCACCGTTAGTCCTCCTAATTGTTTATCAGGGGGATTGGCTCTACCTGATACTTGTATCCGTCGTCGTGGTGATGATGCAAGTTGAGTACTGTCGTTTGGCACAGCACTTCACGGAAAAATTGAATCCGGTGATGCCTGCACTCTTGTCAGGTGTGTTCTGTTTGTTCGCGTATTTTTTGCCTGAACTTACACAGACGACCGCTGCCTCAACGGTCATCTTCAGTTACTTTACCTTCGTATTCATTTATATTTTCGCGGAGAGTATTTTTAGGGCGAAGGTCGCGGGTGAATTGCTTGCGGTTACACTGAAACTCACCGGCATTTTAACCATCGGTTGGGCATTAGGCTACCATCTCATCTTACTCCGAAATGCGGAACCGATCGGTAGACAACTGATCTTCCTATTGGCTGGCATCATTTGGTGTAGCGACACCGGCGCGTATCTCGTTGGCAGAGCGTTCGGTAAACACAAACTCGGCACGCCCGTCAGTCCACGAAAAACGATTGAAGGAACGATTGGCGGATTGGTGGTCGGCACTTTGACGAGTTTCTTACTGAATGCAATCCTGCTGAAAGGGACACTCTCTTGGGGGCACGCAATCTTCATTGGACTCCTCCTGAGTGTTTTGGGGCAACTGGGAGATCTCAGTGCCTCGCTGATGAAGCGAACCGCCGGTGTTAAGGATTCCGGACAGGTTATCCCCGGACATGGCGGATTTATTGATAGGTGCGATAGCCTTATTTTTAGTACACCTGTGCTTTACTACTATCTTGCATTGACAGGGCACTTAGGATAAATGTTTATGACGGTGGTCCGAATTAGGATAAGGCGTAATACTGCAGAGTTGGTTAAAGAGAAGAAAAAGAATTACGATACAGATTCCCGAACCCGGTTAAGAACTCACCAGAAACCGTTGCGCAATGAAATTAGGTTTCCTTAAATGGCATAATTTGTCCCCCATACGCTATTCGCTATGGGATGGCTTCGGCTTTCTGCATTTACATTTGGAGCAACGCCCAGGAGCCCGTAGTTAAAAATATGAAACACATCGCCATACTTGGTAGCACGGGCTCTGTTGGGAAAAACACCCTCAGCGTTGTCGAAACGCATGCTGACGAATTTAAGGTAGTCGGTCTCGCAGCGAACCGAGATGTTGACACCCTTGAACAACAGATTCGACGGTATCGTCCGGCATTGGTGGCTTTAAATGAACCTGCAGCAGCGGCACAGCTCAGTGAACGGATCCGAGATCTCAACTGCACACAAGTCCTCGGCGGCACTGAGGGACTTCAAGCCGTCGCGACCATGCCGCAGGCATCCCAAGTTTTGGACGGGATGGGTGGAACGGCGGGTTTGTTGCCGACCTTAGCAGCAATTAACGCCGGTAAGGACATCGCCTTTGTCAATAAAGAGGTAATGGTGATGGCGGGACCTCTTGTTAAGGCAGCTGTGAAAAAAAACGATGTTAACTTAATACCGCTAGATAGTGAAATGAGTGCCATCTTCCAATGCTTAGAGGGGGCACGCGATCAACAGACAGATATCCACCGACTCCTGATTACCGCGTCAGGCGGTCCCTTCCGAGAAGTGCCCAAAGAAGCCCTCTATTCCGTCACGCCGCAGCAAGCACTCCGGCACCCGAATTGGAAGATGGGACAGAAAATTACAATCGACTCCGCGACGATGATGAACAAAGGGTTGGAGGTCATTGAAGCGAAATGGTTGTTTGACATGGAGATCTCAAAGATTGATGTCGTCATCCATCCAGAGAGTATTGTTCATTCTATGGTGGAATGGACAGACGGTTCCACGCTCGCACAACTGGGCCCCACAGATATGCGTATTATGATCCAATACGCTTTAACCTATCCGCGTAGGCTTTCGGCACCCGTGCCACGTTTGGATTTAATGGAAGCACGCACGCTACACTTTGAACCGGTTGACTTTGAGAAATTTCCATGCCTCTCGCTCGCGTATACCGCTGCAGAAATCGGTGGCACACTCCCTGTAGTGCTCAGTAGCGCAGATGAGGTGGTCGTGGCGGCTTTTCTTGAGGCACGCATCGGATTTATGGATATTCCTGCGATCCTTGCGCGTGTGATGGATGCACATGCGGTAATCGCTGATCCAACACTTTCGGATATCCTTGAGGTTGACCGATGGGCAAAAACAACAGTACATTCAATAATAAAAAATAAAAAAAGTATGTCACAAGCGAGTTACTAAAAACGCATCACGAGGTAATAAACACCATGGAATTCTTGATTGACCTGATTGGCTCCATAATTCCCTACATAAAAACGGCATTTCTCGCGATTATTCCGCTCGGGTTCATTATTTTCATTCATGAACTCGGTCATTTTTATGTCGCGAAACGGTGTGGTATTAAGGTAAACACCTTTTCACTCGGTTTCGGTCCGAAACTCATCGGATTTCAGCGGGATGAAACAGACTATAGAATCTCGCTCTTGCCATTTGGCGGCTACGTTCAGATGGAAGGAGAGAGTCCAACCGAACAAACCGGGGCGCCGGGTGAATTTGCGAGTGCCTCAATCGGCAGCCGCGCTTTCGTCGTCGCCGCGGGTCCCGCAGTTAACTTATTGTTTGGTGTATTGGTATACTGGCTCGTCTTTGCTACTGGGATTAACACGGATTCCGCTCGGTTGATTGGTGGATTAACTGGTTTACCCCTCGGTGAAAAAGAGGTGATCCAGCTCGGTTGGGTCGCCGACGATGGACCCGGTGCGATCGGTGGACTCATGCCCGGCGATACCATTATTTCTGTCAATGGGGACCCGATTAGCCATTGGGCGATGTTCCAAACACGGATTTTCACCAGCGCAAATAGGCCACTGGATATCGTCGTAGAACGGGAGGGTGAACGGAAGATACTTTCTGTTATCCCCGATGCGGAGCCGAGTGTCAGAGGCGATATTGGTATCATTAGAGTGAGCAGTAGATCGGAAACGATCATCAGTCATGTCGAAGAAGGGAGTCCCGCGGCAGAAGCCGGGATCCAAGTCGGCGATCAGATTGAGAGCATCAACGGTCAGAAACTCCACAACGTTCCTTATTTTGGATACGGGGTCTGGCACGCCTCCGAAGATTGGCGTAATAGGAAATATCAGTCACTTTATCAAAGTATTAACGAAAATCCAGAAGCATTGACACTCGGTATCCGACGGGATGATGCGTCGCTTACGATCGAAGTGCCGGTCCGTTGGCGTGTGAAAGCGAGTATCCAAGAGGATAGTATCGCACAAAATTCGGGGATCCAAGATGGAGACGTCCTTGCGATGCTTAACGGCACATTAGTAGACAATGCAACGCTCTATTCAGAACTCAAAGCAATGGCAACCAGTGAATCCATCGAAGTCGGATTGATGCGAGACGGGAACCTGAAAAAGGTAAGACTTGCCACGGAGATACAAAATTCAGAGACGAATCCCGATGGAGCCCTCTTCGGATTGGCGTGGCAGACATCTCTCAGTGGCATGGAATTCGCTGCAAAAACGGCACCGTTGCCGGATTATGACGTTTTTACAAGCCTCGGAAAAGGTGTTGAGGCGACATGGTTGACCTTCACAACTGTCGGCAGAACCTTGCAACAGCTGGTAGGTGGAGAAGTATCACCGAAGCATCTCTCGGGGCCCATCGGTATCGCGAACGCCACAAGTCGTATGTTTGATCGGGTGGGGTTGAGTAGCGCGCTCTTTTTCATTGGCTTTATTAGTATCAATCTTTGCATCGTCAATCTGTTGCCGATTCCGATTGCTGACGGGGGACAGTTGCTGTTTTTCACTGTCGAGAAGATCCGTGGCAGACCTATGCCTCGGAGAGCACAAGAGATTGTTCAACAGGTTTGTATTGTTCTCCTGATTGCACTCTTCTTGTACATCACTTGGTTCGATGGTATATCCCTGATTGACGATTTGCGCAATTAGTTTTCAGTTGACAACTGATAACTGACAATTCTTAAAAAAATGGATAGAGACAGCCTCAGAAAAGAATATGTAGATCTTATTGCAAGTGTGAGGGAATACGTGGAAGAACAACTTCAACTCGGTTTTATAGAATCAGAAATAAACGAGCCAGAGCGGGAATCCCCGTATGCGAACCTCGATCTCCCTACGCTGGCGACTGATGCCGCAGATTGCACCAAATGTGGGTTGCACGAGACACGGCACAGTGTCGTTTTTGGTGTTGGCAACCCGGAAGCCGACCTTATGTTCATCGGTGAAGCCCCCGGTGCTGATGAAGATGAACAGGGAGAACCTTTTGTCGGCAGAGCCGGTCAGTTGTTGACGCGCATTATTGAGGATGGTATGCAACTTAAGCGTGAGGATGTCTATATCGCGAATGTGCTTAAGTGTCGTCCCCCCGGTAACAGGAATCCTGCCCCCGATGAGGTCGAAACTTGTAGTCCCTATTTAGTGCGTCAGATAGAACTCATTCAACCGAAAGTGATTATGGCACTCGGAAGTTTTGCGGCACAGATGTTGCTGGATACCAAAACCGGTATTACAAGACTTCGAGGGGAATTCCATCCGTGTGAGGTGCCAGGACTCCGCGTCCTTCCACATAGGAAACCGCCAGTCATCATGCCGACGTATCACCCGGCATATCTGCTCAGAAACCCGAAGGGTAAAGCTGACGTATGGGAAGATGTCAAAAAGGTGCTTGCTTTTTTGGAAGAGGGATAAAAAAAGAGTGTCCGTCGTCAACTGATGGCTATAAAAAACTATGCGTTACGCGAATATTGCTTTTCCGCTATCGGTCGATCAAGTCTTCACCTACGGTGTGCCGCCGCAGCTGGATGCGGTTTTACAGCCCGGCACTCGTGTGTTAGCACCTTTCCGGGGGACACGTCAAGAAGGCGTTGTCGTT
Organism: Candidatus Poribacteria bacterium; assembly: GCA_009839745.1. Taxonomy (NCBI): domain Bacteria; phylum Candidatus Poribacteria; species Candidatus Poribacteria bacterium. The sequence goes on along the minus strand of VXPE01000131.1, from coordinate 52,979 downwards.
GAACGCCTCAATGAAACCGATCTCGCCCCCGGCATCATCAAGAATATTTCCACCTGTCTTGAGAAAACCCCAACCTTCTCCACTGAACTGCTTGCCCTTACCAAATGGATGGCGGAATATTACGTCTGCTCATGGGGTCTCGCGCTCTTTTGTGCCGTGCCCGCTGCGGTGCGAACACAGAAAGAACAGAAGGTGCAACTCTTACCGGACGCACCCACACCCCGGGGAAAGGTGCAAAAGCAACTCGTCGCACTTCTGGCAGCAGAGGGTGAGCTATCTCTGAATCAACTTGCCCGACGTATGGGAATTAGTTACCAAAAACTACGTCCGAAGATTACCGTGCTACAAGAAAAGGGTATCGTCAGCCTTGACGTGACCCACAAGCCGAAAGCCAACACGCAGTTAACCTCTGTAGCAACTTTAGCCTTACCGTCTACTGATATTGAAGCGGAAATTGATCGACTCAAGGGTGAGGCAGACGGTTCCGAGAATCCTGCGGGCTCGCGACCCGGTAACCGTCGGCACATTGCCGCTGCGAAGCATGCTGAAATCCTGCGACACCTGCTTGATGCAGGTGCCCCATTGGCGACAGCCGACCTAACCAAACGCGTGAATTCCAGTATCTCTCTGCTCCGCACGCTTGAAAGACGTGGCTTTCTTGACATCACACGTGCACAAGCCGTTCGTAATCCTTTGAGTTCTGAACCGATCGCCACAACACAGCCCCTTCACCTGAATTCTGCCCAATCCATAGCGTTCACAGAACTTCAAAATATACTCACATCAGATACTGCGGGAGGGGTTTGTAACCCCGATGTCCCTCACGCCCCTGCTGTTGAACGCGCGCCCACCTTTCTGCTCCACGGTGTAACGGGAAGCGGGAAGACCGAAGTCTACATGCAAGCGATGACAGAAGTCCTTAGCAACGGGAAATCCGTCATCGCATTAGTCCCGGAAATATCGCTCACACCGCAGGCTGCCTCCCGATTTGTTGGGCGATTCGGGGAACGGGTCGCACTGCTGCACAGTCGGTTGAGCGATGGGGAACGCTATGATCAGTGGCACCGTATCCGAAACGGAGACGCCGACATTGTGATTGGACCGCGTTCCGCTGTCTTTGCCCCAGTGAAAGAACTGGGTATGCTGATTATAGACGAAGAACATTCGGACTCCTATAAGTCGGATATCGTTCCGCGTTACCATGCACGAGATGTCGCGCGGAAGCGGGGTGAACTCGCTAACTGTCCCGTCATCCTCGGGAGTGCGACCCCGTCCCTTGAGAGTTTTCACCGTGCGAAAAATGGGCGGTATCGGCTCCTCAGTCTGCCAGACCGTGTTCTTAATAGAAAAATGCCTGATGTTCACATCGCTGATATGCGGACTGAATTGAAAAAGGGCAACAGGACTATCTTTTCAGATGTCCTCCGAAATTCGATTGAAGAACGCTTGGAAAGGCAAGAGCAAATTATCCTGTTTCTCAACAGGCGTGGGCATTCCACTTATGTTTTCTGCCGAACGTGTGGGTATGTTGAACGCTGTGAGAATTGCTCTATCTCATTGACCTTTCACTTTGAGACGAAACGTCTCGTTTGTCACCATTGTGGCAATAAGCGTCCGACGCATCCGAGCTGCCCACAGTGTGGCAGCCCTGCCATTCGCTATTTTGGGTTGGGGACAGAGGCTGTTGAGCAAGAGGTGCGGAAAGCGTTCCCAGAGGCACGTGTGAAACGGTTTGATGCTGATTCAACGACACGGAAAAACGCGCATCAGCAGATTTTGGAGACATTTGAGCAGCAGCAGATCGATATCCTCATAGGCACACAGATGGTATCAAAGGGGTTAGACTTCCCGAATGTAACACTTGTTGGTGTCATCGCCGCGGATACCAGTTTGAATCTACCCGACTTTCGAGCGAGTGAGCAGACGTTTAGCCTGTTGACACAAGTCGCTGGACGTTCCGGACGTGCCGACCTTGAAGGGAAGGTCATCATTCAGACCTATATGCCTGAACACTACTGTATTTCCGCGGCACAAAAGCACGACTACCTCGGTTTCTACGCGCAGGAGGTCGAAGCACGCGGTGCTTTACAGTATCCACCTTTCTCACATGTCGGGACACTTCTGCTCCGCGGCAAGGACGAAAAACAGATTGAAGAGGCTGCGCACGCTGTCGAGGCGCACCTTCAGACATGGTTGACAGATCAAGCATCTACTGCTCAGGCAGATGAAACAGAAGGCGATGTTGGCGGGTCAGAAGTGGAAATTCTCGGACCCGCGCCAGCCCCCCTCTCGAAAATCGAAGGGAAATTTCGGTGGCATTTTTTACTTCGAAGTAACTCCGTTGAAAGCATCAGTCAACTCCTTAAGCACTTAACCGACGAGCCGCCTGTCGCTATTAAATCGAATGCTATTGAATTCGTGATTGACATTGATCCCACGAGTATCCTTTAGGGTTATCGTTTAACGCATCCCTCTTGTAACCGATAACCAATCACCAACAGTGAGCGTAGCGAACGCTCTGACAACCATTCCTCCTAGGAGGCCATACATTAAAAATGGGTAACCGGATATTTGATAAACTTGCTGATACTGACTTACTTGCTCGTAGCCCGATTCTGGTGTTTGCGGCGGATCCGCTCGCATCCGCTGGGATTAAAGGGCTTGGACAAGTGCAACATCCGAAACCGCACTACCGAACGCATGCAGAATTTTTGCAACTGCAGCGCGACCTCGTGACAGATGGCAAATTAGACGGGCTTCTCATGACCCCCGCCGATGCAGAAACCCTCGCCCTTGAAGAAAACCTCTTTGAAGATACACCGATTACGCCGATCGTCCGGATGAACTCAGAAACGGCTATCTGGAATCCAAGGTTTGGTGTCTATACCTCGCGACTGTCGATGCCGTTTCAGACGGTGTTTCCAGAGGACATGCAACGCTATTGTGAAGCACTCATCGGTCCGGCACTTGAATGTCGGGTCAATCTTGGGTTGTATTCCATTACGCTCAACAACGATCCGATTGCTGATGAACGCATGTTACAAGCGTATGTGCAGTTCGCACACGTTGTGGGTGAAATTGAGGGCTTCGATCACCTCTTAGAGGTATTTTTACCGAATGTAAAAATGCCGGGGATGGATGAGGAAAAACGGGGCATGTATGTGGCGGATTCTATTGTCCGCACGATGAGTTACCTCCGAAAACACCAACGCCCACGCTTTATCAAAACCGCATATACGACCCCGGATGTTTGGCGCGAATTGTGCCAGTTCGACACGACCTTGGTGATCGGTGCCTTGGGGGGTCCCCGTCAAAATGCCCGGAGCACGTTCGCGCTTGCGCATAATGTTACCAGCAACGGTGGACGCGCGATCCTCTTCGGACGCACCATCTTCGGTGAAGATGAACCGATAGGCTTTGTCCAATGCCTGCGCCGTGTTCTTGATGGTGAGGACGATCCACAGAATGCTCATGCGGCGTATCAGAAGTTGTTACGCGGGTCCCGTGGTCATTAGCATTTTTAATTTTACCTTGCGGAGGAATAACGTGTGTTTCGACATTAATGTGCCTCCCTCATACCCGCCTGCGCCGATGTTGCAGGCTCACGGTTTCGGAACACAAAAGAACAGAGCGTAAGTGCAGCGAATCGGTATGAAACCCATACATTAAAAACCTTGCGGATAGATAACGGAGTTTGTCATGGCTATGTTTACGAAGCCATACGCTATAACACTCATCCTCATCACACTCTGTTTATGGACAGCACAAGCGGAAACGGATAAACCCTTTTTTACAGAAGTGACCGCTGCACTCGGTTTCACACAGGCAGAAACCCCTTGGCAGGCAGGGACTTACGCCCTACCGGAAGTCATCGGGAGTGGGGTTGCACTGTTTGATTACGATAACGATGGCGTGCTGGATGTTCTACATGTCCGATTTCCACCCGCTGCGGAAGAGGATACTCCCGCGCCGAACCGACTTTTTCGACAACAAAGCGATGGAACGTTTGTTGACGTTACGGAAACTGCTGGTATCGGACATGAAGGCTACGGACAGGGGGTCGCAATCGGTGATGTGGACAATGATGGGGATAAGGATGTCTATGTGACGAACTACGGGGCTGATGTCTTCCACCGTAACAACGGTGATGGGACGTTTGCTTTACAGGAAGCAGGACTCTCAAATGATGCGTGGGGAACATCTGCGACCTTTGGCGATTATGACAGGGACGGGCACCTCGATCTCTATGTCGCCAACTACGTTCAGTTCGATCCAGAGACGGTCTGTCGTGGAAAACATGGTGCCCCGGATTACTGCAATCCACAGGTTTTTGAACCCGCCGCGGATCGGTTATTCCGAAACAATGGCGACGGCACATTTACAGATGTATCCGAACAGACGGGAATCGCCGCGATGCCCGGTAGAGGGCTCGGTGTTGTATGTCTTGATCTGACAGGCGATGGTTGGGCGGATTTTTATGTCGCCAACGACGGCGAAGCCAACCAGCTCTGGGTGAATCAGAAGGACGGCACCTTTACTGAAGAAGCCATACTGCACGGTCTAGCGTTCAACGCTTATGGTCAACCTGAAGGAAGCATGGGTATCGCCGTCGGGGATGTCAACGGTGATACGCGTCCCGACCTATTCCTAACACACTTGTCGGGTGAAACAAATACATTTTATACGACTTCTACCTTCTCTGTATTCGTTGATATGACGGAGATGGCGGGATTCGCCGGACGGGATTTACCTTTTACAGGATTTGGGTGCGGTTTCGTGGACTTCGACAATGATGCCGATCTGGACATCGCACTCGTCAACGGTCGGGTGAAGCGGGGTCCTGTCCTTGAGAGTGCAAACACGGGTGAATTCTGGGACTTCTACGCTGAACCGAACCTTCTCTTCCAAAATTCTCAGACAACGCCTGTAGGCGGAGAGAAAACACCCAAGCAAAAACACTCATTCACCGATGTGAGTTCACGGGCGCCTGATTTCACGAGACGGATTGAAGTCAGCCGCGGAATGGCTTTCGGCGATATTGATAGAGATGGCGATATCGATATGGTAGTGAGCGGTCTCGACAATCGACTCCGCTTTTTCCGAAACGATGCCCCGCCGCCACAACACCACTATCTTTCCGTGCAGGCAATCACCCAGAATCGCGATGCCCTTGGCGCGCACGTAACGCTCCAAACACCCTCACGTGTATTGACGGGATACGTGCTCTCGGGGACGAGTTATCTCAGCAGCAGTGAACCGAGCGTGCATTTCGGGTTAGGGGAGATCGATGCAATTCAGACCATTGAGGTCCACTGGCAAGATGGCAGTCGTGAAAGGTTTCCCGGCGCGAGTATCAATCAGCGTGTGGTGGTTTATCAAGGAAAGGGGGTATCTTTTTGAAGAAACTGTTTTTTAATTATTCCTTGCGGTTCGGTCAGATATTTTTTGCTAATGGCGTTTTTCGACGTAAATCCGCCTTCCACTTCGTTACAGGCTGCGTTTCCGTTATAATACCATTAAAGTATCCAATTAGACAGGGGATAAGTTTCCTTAAAACGCTTATCTTTTTTCTTTTCATACTGGTCGGTGCCCCTATTTTTGCGGTTGGTGAAATTAGCAGTCAGTTAAAGAGAGTCGTCACAGATGAGAAACTTCTGGTTACTGACAACCGACAACTGAAAGGATTTTTTGAAAAAAAATCCGTACTGACGACTATTCCCGAACCCGCGGATCTTGACTTGGTTGAGGAAAAACCGCTGATAGCGGCGATTGAAAACGCTCAAAAAGCGGTTCGGAAGTCTCCGAATACTGCGGAGGTATGGGGACACCTCGGGCATGTCTACCTCAGCCACGGGTGGGAGATGCCAGCGATACCGTGTTATCGTCAAGCAACCAGACTCGCGCCCAATGAATTCAAGTGGCTCTACCTGCTCGGACGTCTGACGAAACAGCGTCAACCCGAGGCGGCTGTGAAACACCTCACCCGTGCGCTTACCTTGGATTCAACATCTGCCCCCGCACATCTCTATCTCGCTTCTGCGCTCCGTATTTTGGGGAGGTTCGATGAAGCACAGCAACATTTGGAACTCGCACAACATCTCCAACCGAACAATCCATTCTCTGAGCTCTGGCTCGGAGAAATCGCACTTGCAAAACAGCAGTTGGAACTCGCTCGAACGCATTTAGAGAAGGCACTCCGCTTGAATCCAGGGCAAAGTGAAGCGCACGCACTCATGGCACAGGTCGCTATTGCACTGGGAGATACCCAAACAGCGAAACAGCACGCGCAGGCAGCCCGGAACCCCAGTCAATACGGTGAGTTGATAGATCCGCTATGGTGGGACGTGCTTAAAGCGGGTGTCACTGCTCCGCTATATGCGGAACGCGGCAGACGTTATATGTCGGAGGGCAATTACCGGAAAGCGGTCGCTGAATTTGAGACGCTTATCTCAGACGCACAGAAAGATATAAAGGTCTGGTTCGACTATGGCGTATCACTCCTCTATGCGTCCCGGCACGCGGAAGCCTTAGCAGCATTAGAACACCTCGTATCGCTACTCGACACGGATATAGAGGTTCAGAAGGAGAGAAGTGCCGACGAGATAGCCTACTTGAAAGCGCAGGCTTATAACTATATGGGACAGCTCTATTATGAAACCGGACAGACGGCTGCAGCGATCCGTGCCTGCCGAACGGCACTTCAGTTTAAAAAGAATAAAACAGATGGCGAATCTCACGGACGGCTGAATCCTTCGGATTACGACACTTTTTTCTCAAATGTCCATGCGAATCTTGCAACGGTGTATGAGAACACAGGGCAGTTTGGAGAGGCGATTCGGCACTATCAGGCGGCACTTACTTCTTTAAATTGGGAAAAGGGCATGCCATCTCAACTGTCTGTGCATCGCGATCTTGCGGGTGCCTACTGGAAACAACGACGTTATACAGCCGCCGAGCCACACTACAAACTGGTCATCAGATACGACGCAACGGACGTTCAAGTCATTTACAGACTCGGCTTAATTTCTCTGATGAAGGAGGAGTATCTCGAAGCCGTCTCCCTGTTTAAAAAGGTTATCGCAATTGAGGCGAGGCACGTTCGCGCCTATGGGGCCTTGGGTGTTGCTTATCAGGAACTTGGGAATATTCCAGAGGCGATTGGGACCTTTGAACGGGTTTTAGAATTAGAACCGGGGAATAAGGTTGCGTTAGACAAGCTCAGGGAACTTCATGAATTATTTTAATTTTTCCTTGCGGAGAAATACGCAGGTCTGGGAATATAGACAGGGTTGAGATAGATCCGCCTGCGCCGTTGTTGCAGGCTATGTTTTAGAGAGAAAAAGAAAGAGAAAACGGATACCACGAAAGAAAAAGGTTACTCATAGACGTACTGGGGAATTTATGATACCCCAGTGCGTCTACGAGCGTTGAAAAAAGGGGAGACTATTGCCTGAAATGATGCGTTGCTTTAATATGCCCCCAGGTTGTACCAAGCTTGCCTGCCGGATCAACAGCCAAGTATGTCTGAAATCCTTCCATCAGCACCTGAACATCTTCCTGTTCCAGCGCAGAGTGGAAAATAGCAACTTCGTCCATGGCACCTGGGAAGAAATTTCCGGCTGGATCCCAGACCCCGCAGCCACCGATATTGACGTTAAAGGCAGATGTGCCATGATTTGCCCAGCCGCCCTTTTTCTCGACATACTCACCATCAATATAAACGTGGACGTATTCAGTCGTAGCGACACACCCGACGTGGTGCCATTTACCATCACCGTGTTTGTGTTTCCACGGATTAGGTGTTCCACCCGCCGTGGGTGTCCAGAGGTTGATAGTATTGGCATCAATAAAACCGAACTCTGGAGAGTCGTTCTGCCCGACGAGTCCCGTTCGGTTTGCCGGAGCCTCGTTGGTTTTGACCCACGTGAGAATCGTAAATTCTTCAAGGTTATCAAGAAGTTTCTGTTCGGTTGAGACACAACTCGCTTTCCCATCAAATTCGAGTGCCTTGCCGAATTTACCGTCTACCCATGCAGGAGATTTGACGAGTTCGCCATCATTTCCTGCGGCAGAGAGGTCGGTCGCGACTCCCCCTTTGCCTTCATCGAATAGCCATATACCGACCGCTGTTTCGAGGTCAATCTCGGCGGTGCTAACCTGAACAGCAATAAGGCTGAAACACACCGCGCTGAGGGTTAATAACACTTTCTTCATCTTTACTTCCTCCCAATATTTAGTGTGTGCGTGCTTGAAATGCACAACTACACTGTTGAAATTCACTTTTAAGTTACAGTTATGGTAACCTATACGGTATAAAGTTGCAAGAGAAAATGCGGAGGTGGGTGTCGTAAGGGGTCAGTTCGTAGATTGGAGGGCTCATAGCGGCGCGTGGATTTCCCGCCACGCGCCGCTATAATTGTTAGAAAAGGATGTGATTATTACTTGATATGATGGGTCGATTTTATATTTCCCCAAGTTGTCCCGAGTTTGCCTTCCGGATCAACAGCCAAATAATTTACATAGCCTTTGTCCATTAATTCTTGGATATCTTCTTGTTCCAACGCTGAGTGGAAAATCATGACTTCGTCCATTAGACCAGGGAAGAAGTTTCCGCCTGGATCCCAGACCCCGCATCCACCGATGTTAACGTCAAAGGGAGCCGCGCCGTGATTCGCCCACTTCCCCTTCTGCTCGACGTATTCACCGTCGATATAAGTATGGACGTAATCCTGCGTAGCGACACACCCGACGTGATGCCATTCACCATCACCGTGTTTGTGTTTCCACGGATTATTCGTCAAGCCAGCCGAGGGGGTCCAGAGGCTCAGCTCATTCGTGGTAATAAAGCCGAACTCAGGTGCGTTGTTTTGTCCGACGAGTCCCGTCCGAGCGGGGGGATCGTCCGTGCTTTGTATCCAGCAAAGGATCGTGAATTCTTCGAGCGCCTCAAGAAGTTTCGCGCCCGTCTTGACACAGCCGGATTTTCCATCAAAATCGAGGGCTTTGCCGAATTTACCATCCACCCATGGGACTTTGACGACTTCGCCATCGTTTCCTTCACCGGATGTGTCTTTAGCGACCCCGCCTTTGCCTTCATCGAACAGCCAAATACCGACGGCGGTATCGAAGTCAATCTCAGCAGTGCTCATATCAACAGCCATAAGGCTGAAACATACCACACCGAGTGTTAATAATACTTTTTTCATAGTTATTTCCTTCTTATGTTTACCGAGCGCGCTTGAAACGCACGGCTGCAGGATTGAAATTCGTTCTTATACTTTCAATTATAATAACCTATATAACACGAAATTGCCACAAAAACCTGATTTCGTAAAACGTATCTGGTCGGTGTAGGCTACGATGCCGAAGGATGCAGGATATCTTCATCTATTCGGTGATATTTGTAGCGTTCATCGGGTGCAAACACGATATCTAATTCACGCTCAGCACTCCTCGGAGAGTCGGATGCGTGCACAACGTTATGCGTGATATTGATTGAAAAATCGCCTCGGATACTTCCGGGTTGCGATTTCTTTGGGTCGGTTTCCCCGTTAAGGATGCGCACCAATTCTATTGCGTCGCGCCCTTCAATCGCTAAGGCAACAATAGGGGCTGAAGTCATGAATTCGATAAGTACATTGTAAAAAGACTTGCCCTGGTGGACAGCATAGAGTTTCTCTGCTGTTTCGCGCGGGAGCTGCAACAATTTCATTCCAACGATTTTGAGTCCTTTGTGTTCATAACGGGCAATCACTTCACCGATAAGCCCTCGTTGAACACCGTCCGGTTTGATGAGAACCAGTGTCTGTTCTGTCTCCATAGTCCCTCCATTTTAACTTGGCACGCGCCTCTACAGCGCACGTGTATTAATGCTTTATGATATAAGTATTCAGGCTTGACATCAAGCGATTTTAAGTATACCATATTTTTGCGTGTAGTGCAATTTTATTTCCTGAGATGACTCTCATAGAGGTGGTTATGTACGATAAACTCGGAGACGTATTACTGAAAACAGGCGAACGGATGGAAGTCGGTGTGGTTACCGCTCCTGACGCGCCCCATGCCGAAGAGGTGAAACAATTCCTTGGACATAAACCGGGGAACTATAAGTGGCATATTGAACGGTGTGTTACAGAAGTGCTTGATGCGTTAGAAACCCGTTTCTATGTCGGTAAACTTGACGGCGCTGTGATTACCAATATCATGACAGTCGAGTATGAAGGGGTCGGTATTTTAGGGCACGTTTTTACGCTCCCGAAACAGCGTAGGAAGGGTGCAGCAAAGGGCGTGATGGCGTATCAGATGGAGGATTTCCGACAACGGTCAGGCAAGGCACTCTATCTCGGCACGGGTTACAATAGTCATCCGTATTATATCTATCACAGTTTCGGATTTGAAAGCGTATTTCCAGAATCCGGTTTCATGAAGTATCATGTCAATGACGACTTTGAGGAACGCTATTTCGCACCTGCCGCTGCGGTGCCAAAGTCCGTAGAATGGCACGATTGGCCCAAAGTCACGGCGTTATCGGGCATTGTTGGATGGGACACGCTCCGAAGTCTGAAGTGGGCAGTTTACGGTCCCACGAATCTTGAAGGCGGGTTTCTGGGTTTCAAACACGATTTGGAGACCGAGGACACCTACGCTGATGCGAAGTTGTTAATTTCTTCAGGTGGTGCGATTGTCGGGTGGGCAACTCTCAGTCGTGATTCACGCTGGCACCCAGCGACTGCTGTGTTGGACCTCTTCTTTCATCCCAATTTCGCAGCCGATGTTCCCGCGTTGCTCTCTTCGGTAGCGTTCCCTGATGTGAAGGTTCAGTGTTATGTGGATAGCGATGCTGAGAAGAAGGCAGAGATTTTGGAAACCGCCGGATTTACCTGTGAAGGTCGGTTCAAAGACCAATTCACATACAGTGGACAGTCCTATGATGTCTGGGTATTTGCGCGGGGGTAACTGTCTGAATCGCGGATTTACAGATTTCTTACTTTAAATTCGGCGGTCGTATTCGCCGTGCTTTCCGATCCAAACCCACGTGAAAACCTGTCCGTCTTGAATTGCGATTGCGCGATAGTCGTCGTTAACTCTTGCGGACCAATAATTTGACCGTCGCGTTTTTTTAAACATGAGTGACGGATGGTTTGGATTCTGCTTTAGAAGTTGAAATTGTTTATCAACGCGTCTTTGAATGTCCCGTGGGAGTCTACGATAATACTCCCAGAACTCGGGCGTGGTTTTATAGATCAATGAGTTTTCCAGCCGTTTTTGCGCGGCGCGCGTCCTCTCGTAGATGCTCCAATTTTCCCGCTTCTATATCCGATTCAAGCTGTTTATCCCAAGCGTCCTCACGTGCCTGAAGTGCTTCACGGAGTCTGATTGCAAGCGTGTTCAAAAGTTCTTTTTTGGTTTTCGCTGTGCATTCGACTTCAGGAAGCTGAGGTATCCATCCGCGCCATCCAACTGCTTCTTTTTTTAGGTGTGCGGTGTAGGGTTCCTCAAAGACGGAATCAATAATTGTGGCGCGCTGAAATTGTGTATTCTCAACTTTGTGTGCTGACATCGGTTGTAGCATCACTTTTCCTCCTCCACGCCTACACGCGTTTATCAATATGTAAGATATATCTCTGGATCGCGACCACTTTACTTAAGTAGCACTTACGCATGTTGCGCTTTTGTAGCATAATATGTTTTTCAGGGATCTCCATCTCACAGCACACCCTACAGTCAAAATCGCGTAAGTCCTGCGGAGCGGTATGTGATTGCACTCAGTCTTTTGCAATATTCGTCTGAATCGCGGATTATCGCGGATGACACGGATTTCGCGGATTTTTGTCTTGGCACATCTGACATCTATTTGACAAAAGAGGTTTCAATTGTGTATCCTGCGGGTGGGTTGTGAAAGAATCCGTCTTTTGTATTTTAAACTTTTCTCACCAAAATTGATTAATAAACCGACTTCGAGACGATACGCTTTCAAATAATTTAAAAGTTGTGCCTCATGCACGTCTTCTAACACCGTAATAGCCTTTAATTCTACCAGCACCTTTCCTGCGACCACAAAATCCGCTCTGCGCGTCCCGATAGGCTTCGGAAAATCTTTATAGAAAATATCCTGCTTGATCTCACGAGCAAACTCCAGTCCGGCTTTTCTCATCTCAACCGCCAAGGCGCGCTGATAAATTACCTCTTGGAAACCATTCCCTAAAAACTTGTGGACTTCAAAAGCGGCTCCGATGATTTTCTGCGTTATCTCCTTATGTTTCAGGCGATTGTTCATTTTTCCAGTATCCTGCATCCATGCGACTGTCTGAACTAAAAATGGTTGTCCGTAAGGCAGATGAAAATCCGTGAAATCTGCGTAATCCGCGTCAATCCGCGATTCAAACATCTACGCCATTGCACCTCTGAATTGCGAGATATGCCCTTACTTCAAGATGCATCCTGTCAATTTCAGCAAGAAATCCACCTGCGGATAACTTATAATTGTGTGGATTGGTTTCAACCTCTCGGAGTTTTTCGACCTGTTTTTGAAAACGGTTGATACGATCTAACGTTGCTTCAAGTTTTTGATTGTTCTGAATCATTATCGGTTTTTTACCCTCCCGGACCAGAGGCGCGATAGGTCTACAACACGCTTAACATACTATGTTACGGATGGGGGGGTATTCCAGAACCAACAGGCTCCACTTCTCGAATAGCATTCCAATCAATCACGGCTGTCCACAACTTTTCTTTTTCGGAGTAGTGAACAACCCCCTCAACCTCCAACTCTTCGCTGTAGATAATCAGAGATTGCCCATCTTGCAGCACGATTTTTTGACGTTTGATATCCGCCTCCGTCCCCGCGCAATTCAACCGCACCCTTCCTTTTGCATCTGCGTTGTGGAAGTCTGCGAAAACTCTTGGTTTGTTTATTTTCTTTCCCTCCCAGGATTTGGAACTGTCGGTATCAGCAGTTTGGAAAAGATGCATTTTGGCTCTACTGTCCTGCCAGCAACGAGGCGATGTCTGTAGGCACTTGCATACCTATTGTCTGTTCAAAGTTTGCAACACTTCCGTATTTCTTATGAAACAAATGAATGATATCCACGCCGAGGGTTCTGGCAAGCATCAAATTTAATTTGACTTCTGACCAATTGCCAACCTGCATGTAAACCTCCGCTAAAAAGTAATGTGCCTCCTTAATCAACGGTTGCAGTTTTATGACTTTGGTATAGTCGGCAATCGCTTTATCTGCTTCGCCTTTTTTATTGTAAGTCCCAGCTCGGTTGAAGTGAGCAAGGGGATGGTCGGGTTCCAGTTCAACAGCTCTATTGTAGTATTGGATGGCACGCTCCAGATCGCCTTGTTGGTCTAAAACGTTACCAAGTCCGACATACGATGCACCATGACTGGGTTCCAAATCAACAGCTTTGGCATAGTCTTTAATAGCAAGTTCAAAGTTGTCCTGCCAGCAGTAAGTGTTGCCGCGACTCGCATAAGCACCTGCATCTCCCGGTTCCAGTGCTATGGCTTTAGTGTAGTTTTCAATCGCTTCGGAATGCTCGCCTCTGACTGCATAAACGTTGCCGAGTGCTTGATAAGGGTCAGTAAAGTCAGGCTTCAGGCGTATTGCCTCGTGAAAGTCTTGAATCGCGGTGTCAAAATCGTTTTGCCTAAAGTAAATTTGCCCACGGCTGTAGTAGACTTCAGCGAAATCAGGTTTACGGCTTATCGCCCGATTATAGTCATCAATAGCAAAGTCATAGTCTTCTTTGATGGCGTAAGTTTCACCACGATTGTGATACCCCTCAGCAAAATTGGGTCTGAACTCTATCGCCTTACTAAAGTCTTTGATTGCCTGATACGCCTCGCCTTTATCGCGATGAGCAAGCCCTCTTTTGTTATAGGCATCAGCAAAATTGTAGTTATGTTTAATGGCAGTGCTATAGTCTTCAATGGCTTTATCGACTTCACCGCTATCGTAGTAAACGATGCCCCGTTGGTAATAGGCACGAGAAAGCGTCGGGTTAAGGTCTATTGAGGTGTTATAGTCCGCCAGAGCCTTTTCGATCTGTGACTTATGAGAGTAAGCGAGCCCTCGGTTATAATAGGCTCCGGCTAAATCAGGCTTGCGGTCTATTGTCGTGTTAAAGTCCTCGATAGCTTTATCAACTTCGCCTTTCTTTCGATAAGCAATGCCTCGAATGTGATAAGCATCCAAAAGATCAGGTTTTAGTTTAAGGGCCTCGTTGAAGTCTTGAATGGCTGGGTCGTAGAATCCTTTTGCCAATCTAACGCTGCCCCGCATCATATAGTCGAGGTATAGATTTTCTTCGCCTTTCAGTAACCGGTCTTTCATGGTAGATTTCCCCCGGTGTTAGGTTCACTTAAAAAAGAATCATAAGGCTGCTGAGCCGTGTTCCTGTCAAAAAAGCCGATCAGATCCGCAAATAGGGTTTGTTCCGAGATACCCACTGTCGCTAATTCTGCTCTCAATCGTCTTTTGTGATCAGAAGGGATTACGATTTCGGTGGCAACCATCTCACTTGCTACTTCAGGCGAACCGAACAGAAATACGGAATGTTGCCGAGTCATACGTTGGGTATCAACGAATTGGCTGTCCAACGCAGGGGACCAAAGGTGCCATTTCGCTTCATCAACACTAAAAAATGTTTCCAAGTCACTTTCAAGTTTCTCTGGTGTTTCTATCTGCTCAATTATTTCACGATCGTTTTCCAGAACAATCACCTTGCCGTTTATGTTTGCCTCTTGATGTGTGCAAGCAAACCAAAGAGCCACAAGCGGATTGAAGGTAAAATCGATGAGACCGGTAGCAACACCGTTATGTTGCAAATGTGCCAGACATTCCAACGGGAACAAGTTTCTGTACGTAGACGGATAATTGAGTTTGACCTCATAGATAATCTTTAAAAGATACTCTAAATACACATAAGGAAACTCATCATCAGCGGCTGTGTATTCCTCCTCCAATTCCAGGCGGCGGAGCGCACTGCTTTTCACTTGCCATTCGGCATCTTCTTGCCCACGATAGAGATGACTCTTTTCCGATGTCGCAATATTGCCTATGTAACCGATGTAGGTTTCTAAATCAACAATCTCAATGGGTGAATTCATGTTCAAATCTATGGCAAAGTTAGTAGGGCAGCGATGTCTGCAGGTAATTGAATACCTATTTTCTGTTCGAAGTCTTCAACGTTTTCGTACTCATTATGGAATGAAGCGACGATATCTGCCCCCAGAGCTTTGGCAGTATCCAGGTCAACTCTAGCTTTTGTCCACTCTTTTAAGTGTAGCCATCCTTCACCACGATTGCAATGGGCTATGGCATCATCGGGACGGAGTTCTATCACTTTGGTATAGTCTCTGATGGCGTTATCAAAGTCGCCTTTACATTTATAAACATTGCTGCGATTGTAATAGGCTGGGACCAAATCGGGTTGTAGTTTTATCGCAATGTTATAGTCATTTATGGCATTGTCAAAATCACCTTTTTCTTGGTAAGCATTGCCCCGATTGTGATATGCCTCGGCAAAATCGGGTTGTAGTTTTATCGCCTTGGTAAGGTCATTTATACCACTATCAAAATCACCTTTGTGGGCGTAAGCGATGCCCCGATTGTTATAGACGGCCTCATTGGGTTTGAGTTGCATAGCGGTGTTATAATCATTTATAGCATTGTCAAAATCACTTTTGTTGAAGGAAACAAGGCCCCGATTGTAATAGGCATCAGCATAATCAGGGTTAAGTTGTATGGCCTTAGTAAAGTCATTTATAGCACTATCAAAATCACTTTTGTGGGCGTAAGTAAGGCCCCGATTGTGATATGCCTCGGCATCATCCGGGTTGAGTTTTATCGCAGCGTTATAGTAGTCATTTATGGCATTATCAAGGTCGCCTTTTTCTTCATAAGCATTGCCGCGGGTGTAATAGATGTTTGCATCATCCGGGTTGAGTCTTATAGCAGCGTTATAGTCATTTATGGCATTGTCAAAATCACCTTTTTCTTGGTAAGCAATGCCCCGATTGTGATATGCCTCGGCAAAATCGGGTTTGAGTTCCACCGCCTTGGTAAGGTCATTGATGGCATTATTAAAATCGACTTTTTTTGCGTGAGCACTACCCCGATTGTAATAGGCATCAGCATAATCGGGTTGTAGTTTTATTACAATGTTATAGTCATTTATGGCGTTATCAAAATCACCTTTTTCTTGGTAAATGTTGCCCCGATTGTGATATGCCTCGGCAAAATCGGGTTTGAGTTCCACCGCCTTGGT
>VXPE01000131.1:36027-36692 GCA_009839745.1 Candidatus Poribacteria bacterium | reverse complement strand
TGCCCCGATTGTGATATGCCTCGGCAAAATCGGGTTTGAGTTCCACCGCCTTGGTAAAATCATTTATGGCATTGTCAAAATCGACTTTGTTGAAATAAGCAAGACCTCGATCATAATAGGGGTTGGGATAATCGGGTTTATGTTGTATAGCCGTGGTAAAGTCATTTATAGCGTCATCAAAATCGCCTTTGTGGCGGTGAGCAATGCCTCGATTGCAATAGTGCTCGACAAGATCAGGTTGAAGTTGTATCGCTTTATCAAAGTCTTCTATAGCACTGTCAAAGGCACTTTTCATGCCGTAGGCAATACCGCGGTTGCCATATGCTTCGGCGTAATTAGTCCGCAGTTGCATCGCTGTAGTATAGTCTTTTATAGCGTTATCCAAATCCATTTTGGTATGGTAAATCCTGCCCCGACTGTTATATGCCTCCGCAAGATCGGATTTGCATTGTATAGCCGTGGTAAAGTCATTTAGGGCATTATCAAGTTCACCTTTGTTGGCATAAATAATGCCCCGATTGTGATATGCCTCGGCATAATCGGGTTGTAGTTTTATAGCCGTGGTAAAGTCATTTATAGCGTTGTCAAAATCGCCTTTTTCTTGGTAAGCAATGCCCCGATTGTGATATGCCTCGGCATAATCGGGTTGTAGTTTTATAGCCGTG
>VXPE01000131.1:35724-36017 GCA_009839745.1 Candidatus Poribacteria bacterium | reverse complement strand
AATGCCCCGATTGTGATATGCCTCGGCATAATCGGGTTGTAGTTTTATAGCCGTGGTAAAGTCATTTATAGCGTTGTCAAAATCACCTTTTGCCTTGTAAGCATTGCCACGATTGTAATAAGCTGTGACAGAATCAGGTTTAAGTTTTATAGCGGTGTTATAGTCCTTAATAGCGTTATTAACATCGCCTTTTATGTTGTAAGCAGCACCACGATTGCTATAGGTGTTGGCATCACTCGGTTTAAGTTTTATAGCGGTGTTATAGTCCTTAATAGCGTTATTAACATCGCCTT
>VXPE01000131.1:24242-35714 GCA_009839745.1 Candidatus Poribacteria bacterium | reverse complement strand
GGTTTAAGTTTTATAGCGGTGTTATAGTCCTTAATAGCGTTATTAACATCGCCTTTTATGTTGTAAGCAGCACCACGATTATTATAGGCAAAAGGACGATACGGGTCAAGATTGATACCGTGTGAATAACCTTTTAATGCCTTGTCTATTTCCCCGCGCTTCACCAAGTCGTCAGCTTGTTGAAACACCCAATCAGTCAATTCTCTACTTTGGTCCCTATTAGATTGAGAACTCTTTGTGCCTGCCCTCTCTTGATCTGCAAAGTTTCCAGACGACTTTGAGTCAGTACCCATTTCTCCCGTAGGTTCGGGCGATTCAGATTGAATAACTTCAATTATACGTTGAATACCAACATCCCAATCTTGATAGAGTTTAACATGCTGAAGATCGTGTAAGGTTTCACCTCCACCAATGTTACGATCAGGTATCTTACAGTTGTTCAACTTGACTGGAATAAACCATACTCTGTCAGTGGGTCGTTGACGTAGTTCCTCAATAGCGATCGTCAACTCTTCATTCATGTATGTCTTGTCAGTCTGACTGCGTTTATTATATTCCTTTGAAAAACATGCAATGAAAAAAGCACCTTCGCGAATAGCACCCCGAATTGCGTCTTTCCAACGGGATCCCGGTTTAATATCATTCCGGTCAAGCCAGACTTTAATACCGCGTGAGGTTAATTCTTGGCAAAGTCTGTCAACGATCTCCATATTTTCATGCATATAGGATATGAAAACGTGCTCCATTTCTTGAATTCCCTTTAGAATGCTGATGTGTTTTATTAAAAAATGATAGCATATTCAGTTAACGGATGGCAACCGAATTTGGAGTGGGACCCAATTAATTTCAAGCGTCACATACCGTTCTACTGGAGCGTAATCCGCGAAATCTGCCTAATCCGCGAAAATCCGCGATTCAGATATCTTTTATTTTTCCCTCAAACTCCGCGCCTTCCGCAGGCGTGCCTCCACCAGATTCACAACCGCTTCATATATGCCATCCCGCTCGCCTTGCGTGAGATCAAGCACGTCAAAGATGATTGTGTCAAGAGCGCGACGGTCATCTGATGGCTTGAGCATTTCCCACATAGTTGATGTGAATATCCCTTCATTCTTAAAGGCAAAGATTTTTGGGTCTAAGCAGAGCAACTCCGCAATTTCATAGGTCTGAATCTTCAGTAAACCGCCGCCGAAATTAGAACGTCCTGTCATATTTACCATCAGTTGAAACAGTGAAGAATTCAAAGAAGCACATAAAGATAATGTCAAATCCGAATCCGTATGTACTTCCTGGAAATTGTCACTGGTATAACAACCGTTTCGCGCATATAGGGTTCTGGCAGTCGAAGAAATTAGATAGTTGAAAGAGAGCAATGGAATTTCCCGTTCTCCCAAATCCCACCAGCGCGGCCGTCCCCGGCAACTCGGTCTCTGATGATACCCTTGTGATTCACCCCATTCAATGTATTCCAACGCCGCAGTGCCTGACAGAGAAGCTTTGTCGGCGTGGCACATAAACAACTTGAACTGCAATTGGCTCGGATCAACACGGATGCTCTTGCATTCTCGCGGACTCTTGATGACAGGCTTCAGAAATTCAGCCTCAATACCCCATTCCTGAATCCGCTCCGCATCCAGATAGAAAAATTCATTCGCCCCCGTTGTGAAGCCTCGTCTCACCTCCGCGATGTCTCCCAGACGCACCAGCTTGTCTTTTCCTTTCTCTAAAATCGTCCAATAGATGTCAGGGGCGCGGAGGTATTTTCCACCCCACTTGTCTCCCGCGTATCGGTTCTCGCGAGTGCCTGCCTGTGCTAACTCGGTGTAGGTGCGTGTTCTTTCTCGGCGATTCTCTACATCTGGGTCGCCGATGAAGGTCTTGAAGGTGAGAAAACGGACATGAGAATCCGCATCGGGAGTCCCATTTTGGAGGATACTCACGATAGTGTTGATGTCGGCACTCTCAAACTCACGTTCTGCCTCACTGTGGCAGATAACGGCACCCCTGGTATTGTCCAAGACATACTTCTGTAAGGGCGCGCCGTAGTTGACATCCAGCCAACTGTTGGAGCAGATAAAGGTATGGATGCCGTTTGAACTCAGCAGTTGCAGTCCGCGTTCATAGAAATAGACGTAGAGGTCCGCGGCACCGGTGTAACAGGTGTAGTATTTTTTGAAAGTGGGTTTGAGTGCCTTAATCTTCTCTTGACGGACGTAAGGTGGGTTGCCAATCACGACATCAAATCCGTCTGTGATACCGAACATCCACTCGGCATCAAAGAAATCGGCAACTGCATTCTGGTCATAAGGATCCCAGTTGGCAATTTTTTCAGTTGTTTCGCTGGGGAAACCATCGCTCTTGAGCAATTGGCTGATGTCGGCACGGATTTGCTTATCAAGGTTACGATATTTCTCTTTTGTTCTTGGAGTGCGGGCAGTGAAATGCTTTCTTCGGACACCTCCCAATTCCACTTCTTTACGGTCAATTTCTGGATTTCGCATTAACAGTTGTGCAGGTTTCTCCACACCGATGAGTGTGTTTCCGGCGACAAATTTGGTTTCCAGATTGGGCAATGGACGCACGCCTCTATTCTCTTGGACATCGTCAATTCGCTGGTCTACGACGAGGGAAATGAAGAATCGGAGTTTGGCAATCTGGACGGCAACCGGTTGGATATCCACACCGTAGATACAGTTCTCTATAAGATAAAGTTTTCTGCCGTAGTCGAGCTCGTTCCGCTCAAACGTCTCGTTGATGTTGTCTTTTTCCTGTTCAAGGTCACGGATGGTGTTGCGTCGAACCATGCTGTCGTCAATGTCTTCTGCCATGTCAATGAGGTTGTTGACTTTGGCAATCTGGCGTTGTCTCCACTGGTCGTTGCGCGGGTCGAGTTTTCCGAGAATGAAAACGAGTTTATGTAAGATGCCCATCGGGAAGGCACCCGATCCACAAGCAGGATCAAGTATTTTGAGGGTATCTATGGCGTTGATGAGTTGCTCGGTTTCGGCATCGGTGAATCGATGGGGTTCGTCGTTATAGGCAAGGAGGTGGCGGAGTTTAGTAGTAACCCCCCTGCCCCCCTTATCAAGGGGGAAACCGGACATCTCCAATGTGTTTTTGAGGTAGGCGATGAGGGATTCGTCAACCATGTAGTTAACAATCTCACGCGGTGTGTAGAAGGAGCCGGTCTGCTTCCGGGCAGTCGCACCCGTTTCAGGGTTATAGGCGGCAAGCAGGTTTTCAAAGACCTTTCCGAGCAACTCTGGATCGAGCGCGACTTCTTCCTCAATCGGTGTGTTCTCAGTAATCGTAAACTTGTAGCGGCGGAGAATCTCAATGAGTCCGCGGACCTTATACCGCTTGCCTTTTGTATCGTAGACGCTGTTGAGATCGACCTCCCTTTCCTCGGAAAAGAACAGGAAATTGGGAACGAACAGCTGATTATCAGCACGGTCAGAAAACCCATCAATCCGTAGAATCTTCTTGGGATCGTCCTTGTCTTCTTTATCCAAGCACTCAAAGAGCCCCCCATTCAAAAACGGAATTGTTTCAAAGTGTCGTAGCGTCTCATCTGAATTCTCGAAGTAATCCTCATAGCGATAGAGTGACGTGATATTGTAGTGCTGTCGTCCTTTGCCACGGAATTTACGGGGAACCCCCCTGCCTCCCTTATCAGGGGGATGTTTTCCAGCAGTATTCATCTCCTGATTAAGGGTCGCAAAAAAGAGATTTTGGAGAATCGCCTTGTAGTAGGTGCTCTCCTGCGGATCAGTGCTGACAAGGATCTTTTCTATCTCTCTCGGATTGAAAAAGATATCGGGGACTAATTTTTTCTCCTTGATGAACCAGACAAAAATTAATCGTGTAATCAGACGAATTACACTGGTGGCGTTGCGGACTTCTACATCTTCGCCTGCGTCCTCTGGGAAAGTTACAGTGTCCACTGCCCAGAAGTACCAGTTGGAGAGTTCGCGATAGAACCGTTTGTTGAGTTCTTGGATGTCGAGCGTTTTTGCCCATGCACGATGCAATTCAACAAAGTTGCTGAAGCCGTGAACTCTCAACAACTCATTGTGTGATAGGTCAAACAGAATTTGAACGTGAGCCGGGTGGGGATCGTGGGCATCGATGTCTTTAATCAGCGTAACCTTTTTTAAAACATCTTTCTCCTGATCTCGCTTGTGCAAACGCCGATCGATGACAGCGAGGGTCAAAGTTTGACCGTGTTGAAAGATTATCATGGCGGGCATCGGCATGAGTTTGTTGATTTCACGAGTAATTGTTGACAATTGGGTGCGAGTATAATGACTCTCCTTTAACTTTAAGGCAAAGAAAACGTAGGACTCCATAATGGTGTCATCAAGCTGGTGGTTTTTAAAAGCGATGCGCGTCTGATCTGTTCCGGCAATTTCTTCTTCTGTTAATTGAAACAGAAAATCAATTGACTCCCATTCATCCACCATTGCCCGTTCCCGGTTGAGTCTTCCAAACTGGTCGAAATACGAGATGAACGCCTCGGCGAGATTAGATTCAAGTTCTACTGTTATTTCACTTTCGTAACCGAGTGCGTTGAGCAGGTCTTTGGCATTTATTACCAGTGCGCCGCGTTGAAAATCTTTCAGTGCCTGCTCAATGTTTTTTCTTCTCTGCAGTTCGTTCATTGAATCACCAACCATGTAATCAGTTCAAAATCAGTTATATTGCGGATCTGCTTCTGTTGTTTAACCAGTTTCCCTCCACGACCCGATAAGAGGTTACTGACAGCTCGTTTCTGATAGGTGCGGCTGAGGGACTTAACCGCTCTCTGGAGCAGGTCATTGTAGTGGGTCATATTTGTGCCGTTATCGGTGTGATCGTCAAATAAATTACAGAGTTCCTCGTATGCCTGTTTGACATCCGCACACAACAGACGGTACATTTCAAGGATCTGTTTGGGTTGTGCGAAAGTAAATCGCACCTCGCCATCCTCGCGAATGTAGACAAGGAAATAGGGCTGTAACGGGTTTATCTTCTCATTTCCTTCCGAATCGCCTTTCTGCTGAAGGCAGAAGATAACACCTTTGGTCATCATCTGATACTTCGGATCCGGTGGCACAACGGCATAGAGTCCGAAAGGGGCATCCTCAAGGGTTTTCCGGTTGCTCTCAATATAATTCATCAGGTCAATACGGAAATCGTCAAGCGTAAATTCGTTGAGGGCGACACTTTCATTGAAATCTTCCAAGTCCAGGACTTCGTCTTTTAGTTTTAGGAGCTGCTGGTCACGATATTTGAGATCATCCTCAAGGAGTTCCTGAATTCCTTCGGGTTCTAACAGATTATCCCCTTGTGTTGCAGCAATGTCTACGAGTGCCATCCGTGCTTCAACCCGATTTTTCAACTTGATGTAGCGGTTCAGGTCAGGTGTGGGCCAGAAGTTGACGAGCTGAACGTTGTTATTGCTGTTGCCGATGCGGTCAATCCGCCCGAACCGTTGAATGATGCGGACAGGATTCCAGTGAATGTCATAGTTAATGAGGTAATCACAGTCTTGCAGGTTTTGTCCCTCTGATATACAATCTGTGCCGATGAGCAGGTCTATCTCCTTGTCTTGTGGCATGGTCTTCATCAGGTGACGCTTCTTAGATTTCGGCGAAAAGTTCGTTAGGATATTGCCAAATTCAGTCCTGCCGAAGGTTGTCTTATTACCGCTTGTCCCTCCCGATACCCTTCCGATATGGACCCCGAGATCTTCAGTTGCCCACTGTTCCAATGCATCATAAAGATATTTGGCTGTATCCGCGAAGGCGGTAAATACCAGAACCTTGCGATTCGGTTTTCCTTCTTTATTTTTTGTAGGTTCTTTAACCTTTTTGGCAATAAGTTTCTTGAGTTTTGCGAGTTTAGCATCGCGATCATCGGTAACATCCTTTGCATAGAGGTGAGGTAACTCAAGTTGCTCGCGGTCATTTTGTAAATCCTTCAACCACCTTTCCGTGTCAAGGTGTGCCATTTTGAAGATTAACTTTTTGCCTACCTGCATCGCCTCTTGCAGATCTTCATCCTCAAGTGCCTCTATATCGACATCCTCCAAATCCATTTCAGGATTTTCGCCCCGAAACTCCTGAAACCGTTTAATCCGTTTTTCCAACCTCTCGATTTTTTCGATTGTCCGTCCCATCGTAATTCCGAAGGAGTGAACAGAACTTTCCAAGCGTTTGAGAAAATTGACCTTCATCATACCAATCAGGTAGTGCTCACGGTCGCTTTGCGTAAATTGTCCAACCTGGCGTCCTACATCATACTTGGAAATATACTCAGGTAAAATATACTTCGACGGATTAAACAGGGAGAGTTGGTATTCGGAGATTTCTTCGTTGAGTTCGTCGTAAGACATGAACTGACCTTGCAAATCAATATCGGTGTAGACAGAAATCGGCTTGCTCCGTTCCGGAAATCCACCAAGCTCTTTAAGCGACTCTGGATAGTATTTCTCAATGTGTTTTCGAGAACGGGCAATAGTCAGTTCATCAAGGAGTTTGAAAAAGGTGGAACTGAGCCGTTCCAGTAGGTCCCGTGCCTGGCGGTTGTCCTGCTGCTTTGCCCAATCGGTAAAAATGCGTTGTGCGTCAGCAAGGGTCTTTTGTAGGCTATCAATACCGAGCGATTTTAGGAAGGCATCGTCTTGACCTTCGGTGAGGAAATAGATCTGATTACGGAGATCCTTCAGATTATTGTTCACAGGCGTGGCAGAGAGCAAAAGGACTTTGGTTTTGATGCCGCTCTGGATAATATCCTCCATTAGCC
Organism: Candidatus Poribacteria bacterium; assembly: GCA_009839745.1. Classification (NCBI taxonomy): domain Bacteria; phylum Candidatus Poribacteria; species Candidatus Poribacteria bacterium. The sequence continues at coordinate 28,928 of VXPE01000131.1, read as the reverse complement.
GTTGGTAACGGCTCTTGCGGATCAAATTACCGTCCTCATCTTTCTTACCGGGGGTATTGTTTCGGAAATTATGGGATTCATCAATGACCACCAAATCGTAGTTGCCCCAGTTGATGGTTTCGAGGTTAACATCCCCCGACTTTCCACTATCACGACTCAGATCGGTGTGTGAGAGGACGGTGTATGCGAATCGGTCTTTGAGAAACTGGTTCAATTCGCTGTTATTCTCTGCGCGGTGTTCTGTCCAGTTGTCTCGCAATTTCTTGGGGCATAGCACAAGGACTCTGTTATTCAGGAGTTCAAAGTACTTGATTATCGCAAGTGCCTCGAAGGTTTTACCTAAACCGACGCTATCCGCAATGATGCACCCGTTGTGTTGCTGAATCTTATTGATTGCGCCTTTTACGGCATCCTTCTGAAACTCGAATAAGGTATTCCAGATAACCGTATCAACGAGTTGCACATCCTCAGCGAGCAATCCACTTTTTTCCTGTTCGCCTAAGAACCGTTCAAAGATATGATACAACGTTTTGTAGTAGATAAACTCTGGGATATTGTTCTGATAGAGTTGCTCAAGGTATAACAGCACTTCGTCCTTGACATCCTCGACGAGTTCTTTGTCGTCCCAGATATCATCAAACCACGATTTCACGTCACTGCGGTCTCGGTTACTGTCTACTTCAAGATTCAGTTCAATGTTATTGTCTGTTGCACTCATACCGAGACCGCGCACGGTAAAATTGGAACTTCCGACGATGGCATCTTCCACGTCGCTATTGGCGATGTGATACATTTTCGCATGCATCAGATTAGATTTTTGAATGGATCGAATTTCCACCGTTTTCTCCCGGATCCATTCGGCACACGCTTTAGCAACCCAATTCTGTTTTAGCTGATCCTCGAATTTCAAACCTTCGGCTTCACCCTCAATTTTGAAGGCTTTCTTGTCAGTCTTTTCTGGATCAAGGTTTTTTATAAAGCGGGGTTCACCATACAGAAACCGGAGTTCCTTGATTTTTGTGAGCGACTCTTTGAGTGCTTGAAAGGCGTGGATCGTGAAGTAGGCGGAGACAATTGAAAGGGAGGATCCATCTTTGATTTTGGACTTCAGGAAGTCGCCAACGCTTCCCCTCTTATGATTATCTCGGATGCTGGATTTAAGGTTTGACATAGTTAACCTGATTCTGAACGCTTTGCTGCTATGATTCAAGATGTGAGGGGATCATTTAACTGAGGGTGGTTCATAAATTATTACAACCGCCAGCGCGAGAAATACGATCGTGCGTAAAGCATTCGTTGGATATGTGTCCCTGAACCCATGCTAATTATACGTTATGGATAAAAATTTATCAAGAATTAACATAGGTCTCACAGGACTACTCAGTTTTCATACTGCTGGGCATTTTACCCAGAAAATCGCGAACGGGAGCTTGCTCCTACAAAAGCGGACGTTTCAAAAATGCTCAAGAACATGGACGCTAAATAACCTGTGTTGCGTAAACATTAGGCGATTAGGCATTTTAATTTGACAAATTTTTAACATCTGTGGTATGATGAAATCAGAGTTGAGATTGTGCAATGATGCTTACCGAGAAAGCTTTGTACCAACCTCCCTGCCATACGGAATAAATAGCTATGATTATGTATGAACAATGGAACAAAGCAATCATCTCCTACTTTTTTGAAGATTGTGAGCCAAATGAGATTGTTTTTTTACAAACAGATGCTAATACACTTCTTGAAATTGCTGAGAAATCCAAATTCAGTGTAGCAGATCCTGATGAGGCTGCTGATAGTTTGACAGAAGCCGTCAGAACCAAGGTGGTTTACTCTAATTCAGTTATCCTTTCTAAAATAAATCCAACCCAAGCCAATCTCTGGAGAGACTCGACTGAAGAAGAACCGTCTCAAGTTGCTTTTCTGGCACTTACAGTACTCGCCGCGAGCCTGATGGGCTCTGAAGTTTCCGTAGCTTCTTCCAATTACTATGTTCGCCTTAATAAGTTATTGTTTGGGCGGTCGATTGAAGGGGCACCACAAGGTTTTGATAGACCCCAATTTGAAGATTTCTGGAAACAGTTCCGAGGATGGTTGCGAAATTATTATGATGTTGAACTTTATTTGACTGAAGGTTCATCAACTCGCAGATACGTTTGGTATCCGATTTCACAATGCCTGATTAGCAAAGGCGATCGACGGATCGTCTATCGCTTTTTCCGGGACCATCAGTTAACTCCATTTTCGGAAATCCCGGACAATCAACTTGAAAGAGATCTTCGAGTTTGGTTACCATCGCCAACTGGTTCTCCCCGACTCGCTCGTTATTTCTCCAGAGAACCCTATAGGAACTTAATTGTTAGCCAAGTTCAATCTCTTTTAAAATATTGGAACGGTGAGAGTGAAATTGCCCCAGACCAATCCCAAGGGCAAAGCCAGCCTACTTATTCGCTTATAAACGTTGAACTACGCTTTAAGCAGTTTGACAACATAGAGATTCGCTACTGGTTCCGAAGACGTGGAAGAGGTGACATTGAATGTAGAACTAATCCTTTTGGAATTAGTCATTTGCAGGTATTCAGTTCGGATCAATGGTTTCGACCGGAGGTTATCGACGACAATAGCCTATTCTGGAATCTGTCCGATCGCTCACAATTGCAAACAGATGAGACTAACCCAATAATCTATGCACTCAATCCTTCTGATGTCTGGGTTTTCCGAGAAGATTCAAAACGGGATGACGGATGGCTCTCTCAACGAAACATGCAACTGTATAAAAATCATTTAGTAGTATTCCATAGCGGATTGAGGGAGCGAGTCATAGATTGTTTAAGACAGATTTGTGAACGAGAATTTAAAGAACCCAGTCCTATCTATGTTGATGGAAAAGAACATGATTGGCTGTATCTGCAAGTTGAACCCACTCAACGTGTATCTTTTTCGGATGAGGATACCTGGAGACTTTCTGTCAACTCTAATGAGCGGATAAGTTTTATTGGTGGACTACCTGTCAACAATCAGCACGGTCGCAAGGCTTACCTTGATTTCTGTCTTCCTACTATTTTCGTTCCCGATCTTGGACTCCCTGATGAAGAGTTTTTGTCCGTTGGCGATCAGATTTTCCCGATTCGCGAAGATCGGCTTGTCTCCCTGGACAACAAGCTGGAACCAGGCACCTATCTTCTGAACTATGGAGGGCAAACAAGAGAATTACTGATTATCTCCCCGGAGCGTTCGTCAGAACAGCACGAACAGACCTTAACCGATGCTATAGCCGAAGATCCGAGGACAATGCCAACCTACGGTGAAAAGAAAATATCAGAAATTTCAGAAAAACCTGGAATTTGGCTAACAGGTGCGAAGTTTTTTGGAACAAGTATTCCTGAAGTTACATGGGATGATGTGAGAATCGAGCCACGAGTTAAAGAACGAGACGAAAGACAATCGCCTGCTTCCCTCATCTCATCAATCGTAAAACTTGCCATTGAACTGAAGTCCGACCAAGTTTCAATCCCGAATTGGTTGAGCGAAGCGATCAAATACATAGATCAGAATGTTGCTATGCGATCCCTTGTTGAGAAGAAATTACAACAATACCATGAAACAGCATTGTCGTATGCCGATCTCCATAAGCGAGGGGGTGGGTAGTTTTGGAAGCAAAACCTTATCCAGTAGAAAAAAGAAGAATTTTAATAGAAAGAAGTCAGGCAACTTTCGTTGCTTTTTTGCAACAAGTAGCCGATCCTCAAGGAAGGAACTTTGTACGAAACCAATTGCTTCAACGTAGAGTACCTGGATTCCGGGAAGGGCGCGCCCCACTTAAACGAACGGTTCCGCAGTTGATTCATACCCTCAAACAAGAACAGGAACTTACGAATCCTGATTCTGCTATCTGGGATTTGTTTACAAAGGCTTGGATGTACTGGGTTAAATCTCATCCTGAATTGGACGATGTTCTCACTACATTTGACAATGGGGCAGATTTTGATGACAACCACCAATGCATTAGACTACCGAATAGTAAGTTGGACGTTGAGGGCTTTAGAGTTCTGTTAGAAGCAAGCCACAAGAGCCAAATTGATCAGGAAACAATTCGGGACTTTTACGAGTATGGCTACTTTAAGACAGATGCAGACATCGAAAATCTAATTGATCAAGCCCTACCTCGGCAGAAAATTGAACAGAAACAACAGATAGAACAACTTCCAGATCAAGTTGATAGCATTCGCCGAGAAGTAGATGAGCTTCGTTCTCAAATTTCTGATTTAAAGGTAGTCAATGAATTAGAACAAATATTAGATCAACAAATTGCCAATGCTCAGCAATCTTTCGAGAATCAGATTTCGGAATTATCACATCAAATTTCAGAAGTTCGACAATACTTGGAAAATCAGATTTCGGAATCAAATTTTACACAAACGATTAGTCCATTAAGGCAATCAATCACAGCACTTGAAACTCGAATTACAGAATTCATTCATGCTATTGATAGACAAATCACACCCGTTGCTCAGGAAATCCGAGATACGAATCAATTTGTTGAGGATCGGCTTGAGACAGTGCATAATGATATTTCCAAAATTCAATCTACGGTAGAAAAGCAAAATCAATTTACACAACTTGCCCAGCAGATTCGAGATACGAATCAATTTGTTGAGGATCGGCTTGAGACAGTGCATAATGATATTT
>VXPE01000131.1:0-24232 GCA_009839745.1 Candidatus Poribacteria bacterium | reverse complement strand
CGAGATACGAATCAATTTGTTGAGGATCGGCTTGAGACAGTGCATAATGATATTTCCAAAATTCAATCTACATTAGAAGAACAAAATCAATCAGCAGTACCACGAATTGCTCATCGTGCCTCGGAAATTGGAGAAAATTACAGAAGTAATTTAAATGAAAGCACCGAACGCTACACAGACGAAAATGAGTATTTGGACGATTTCTACCATTGTCTACGAAGATTTGGTGTAACGGGTTCCGAAGATAAAGAAATGGCAGCGGCTATTCATATAGCGTTGAAAGCTTTTCCCGCGGTTGAAATTGCGGATGCGCGAATTATTAAAGTTTGGCGATTAATGTGCGATAACCATTTCTACGACACGACAATTAATGTAGAAATGGGATGGCTTGGATTACAAGATTGGTTTCCTGATCTTTTTGCCCGACAGTGTTTTGGAGAACAACTCGAACCGGTTGAACTTGAGTCATCAATTCGGAGAATGCTGGAATTTGGAAATATGCTATGGGTTATCTATTTCCGCTATTGTGATAGATCATTCCCAGACACTTATCTGCCAGGCTTTCTGGATTGGATCAGTGATTCTTGCCACAATGGTATTAGAACTTTGCTAATACGTTGTTCTGGAACCAATCGTTGCGAAACAAATGAGGGTTTTTATGAACGAATAGCGCGTTTGCCCAAACCCAAAAGTCAAGAACCTATTGAATCGCGTAATTTGAGACCTTCGAGGATTCCCCTTACATTATTCGAATGGCACGCTTGGTGTCAACCAGATCCTAACATTGACTCACAGTACGAAAGACCCTATGATTTTTTGGAAGAACTCAGATCAGTTATAGAAAATAGTGGCATGCAAATTCCAATAGAGATTCTTCGGGAAATTCGACATTACTTACAACTTTCGTATGAAATTATGGAACCAACCCGTGCTCTTGATTGGGCGTTGACTCTACGCCTTTTGCCATGGATTGGAAATCGACACAGACTGATTGATATAGTACAAAATCTTGTTGATAATCAAAAATCACCTCATTTTCAGGAAGGTTTACAAATAGCACGTGAGGCAGAAGCATGAACCGAGTGAAAACAAACGTTTTTGATGGATTACTTTATTATGTATCGCATATAGGAAAAGTAAGCTGGGAAGACTTCAAGCAAGCAATTAGGCGTTTGACAACAAAAGGTAACCCAGGTTTTAAAGCATCCACTTATCTTATATCCCTTGCCAGGTTGGGGCATCTTGATTATAATCCTATGAAGTTGTCTCATGTTGCCATCGCTCCGTCCGTTCTTGTGGAAACTGCGATAAAAAATCAATACATTCTCGTAGGTAGTCGGGGGCCATGTTTTCTTGATGAAGTTAAAAAGTGCGTCTCTGAAAACGGAGGAAAAGTCCAGCAAATTCCAGAAAAATATGGACCTATCACTGTCCTCCTCAGCGAATTGACAGAGGAAGCACTTTCGACTCTTGAAAGTTTGGGTATTCATATTAGTCGGGAATTCTCGGCGAAACTCTCACAGATACTACCACGTCCACGCCTCATGAATATCCAACCCGAATCATTTCTCTCCGCTAATTTGGAAAAGAAGTTTAATCCTGCTACATTGAATTATGAGCCAGTAGCTCCTACTAGAACAATCACCGATGGACTTTACCAAATCTCGAGATACGGACCATATGTTTACATTTTAAGATATGGAAGTCATCAACGAAGAGTGCCGCGGGATTGGGGGGAATGGTATGTGCTTGCCAGAACTCCTGGGCTGATTTCTTACCAAGAAGAATTTCAGATGTGGCGTGTCAAGAGAAAATTGATCCTCCCTCTACTTGTAGATCGGTGTGCAACCCTCTGTTCAGGCTTGTCCCCCAAATTAAGGAATGGATTCTATTGCTATAGGAATGTGCCGATAGGCATCGCATATCAATTAACAAAATCGCTATATCAAGACTGGGAGGTTGTTTGATGTCAGATCCCTTTGAAACTTATGAACTGCTTTGTGACTCTTATATCCGCTACATACAAACAATTATGGGATTCAATAGTGAGAAATTAGAGGAAGAGAGAGATAAGTTATTGCGCGAAAAAGGCTTACTGTTTCAAGAACCTCGTTTTGAGCCGATACTTCCGTATCCATCTTCAGACCAAACTTTATCAGAGTTGTGTAACAACCTACAACTACCTACCGAACTCGGTGCGTTTCTTGCAGCGGGAGGTAAAGACGGACTCGCACCAATACATCGTCCACTCTACAAGCATCAAGCAGAAGCCATTGAAACATCAGTTATTGAGGGTAAGGATGTCGTTGTCACAACTGGTACGGGTTCTGGAAAAACAGAATGCTTTTTGTTGCCAATTTTCAGTTATCTCATCAAGGAATCTATGGGTTGGGGTAGTTATGGTGAACGGAACCCAGAACATCCGTGGTGGATAACTCGTGAACGTTTGAGAGGCGCGCGTGTTCCGCAGCGTCAGGGTGAAAATCGCCCAGTTGCTGTCCGCGCGTTAATTTTGTATCCACTTAATGCGCTTGTTGAAGATCAACTCATGCGACTCCGGCGCGCTTGTGATAGCGATGAAGCGCGAGATTGGTTAAAACTTAATAGAGGTGATAACCGCTTCTACTTTGGGCGATATACCAGTTTAACTCCAGTACCAGGGGAGGAAAAGAATACAACCATTAGACGGCTCCAATCCCAACTTGAAAAACTACAGAGACAAGCCGAAAAAGCTAAAGAAACTGAGGAAACACGTTATTTCTTTCCGTCCACTGATCATGATGCTGCTGAGATGTGGTCGCGTTGGGATATGCAAGAACATCCACCTGATATTCTCATCACAAACTATTCTATGCTGAACATCATGCTCACCCGCGATTTGGAACAATCAATCTTTGAAAAAACCAAGGAATGGCTGGAGGAACCTGATAGTGTTTTCCATCTCGTTGTTGATGAATTGCATTCCTATCGCGGCACAGCGGGTTCAGAAGTAGCTTACTTGCTTCGGACACTGTTTAACCGTCTTGGTCTTGATCCTGATTCCTCTAAGTTACGTGTCATTGCATCAAGTGCATCCCTTGAAGGCGGCGAGGGGCGCGAATACCTTCGCCAATTTTTCGCACGAGGCAAAGACTTCGCAATTATCAGGGAACCCCGACAATGTGATAAAACTACTGAACTTGAGGAATGTCTCACATACGCAGAACAGTTTGAAACTTTTAATGAAAATGGTGAATGTAATAATAGGGGTGAGTACTCTCAATTAAGCGAAATTTCAAATGATATTATCAAATCTGCCGTAGCACAACTTTGCAACCGGGATGGGAAACTACATGCGTTAACAGTTGAAGAGATGTGCCAAACCGCACATAAGATCACCTCAGAATGTATTTCCGCAAATGCTATCCGTGGGCTAATTCGCTATCTAATCCAACAGGAAGATCCTGAGACAGGAAGAGCACTGTTGCCGCTTCGCGTGCATTATTTTTTTAAAAACTTTGAAGGATTATGGGCATGTAGTAATCCAAATTGCCGAGATGCGAACAACGAAATTCCTATCGGAAAATTATTCGCAAGCCGGCGTGTTTTATGTGATAAGTGTGGATCACGCGTGCTAGAATTGTTAACCTGTGAAACGTGTGGGGATATTTTCCTTGGAGGCTACAAGCAAAAAATATCAGAAGATGCTCAAGGTTGGTATATCAGCGGCGACTATCAAGACTTATCCGGTTTACCTGAAAAAGGGATTAGGGATCGGAATTACAATACCTATGCTATTTTTTGGCAGAAGATAAACCGCCCAGTTGAAAGAGATAGTTGGAGAAAAAATGATGTTAAGAGAGGGTGGGCGCCTGCCGCGTTTTCACCTTCTGACGGAACACTAATTCCAGATTCCTCATCTGATTCCAATGGTTATTACTATAAAATTGACAATCCAGAGGACTGGTGCTCAGAAATTCCAAAGTTTTGTCCCAATTGTGGTGATTCACGGGAATACAAATCAGAAAAAATTATCGTTAATGGTAAAGAACAAGCATATTCAACACTCCGAACCAGTAGGACGGGTTTACAAAAAATAATTCAAATTTTCACCCAAACCTTGCAAATGACTGTCAAAGAACAATCAGAGCGGAAAACCATTATCTTTTCTGATAGTCGGCAGGATGCAGCGAAATATGCTGTTGGAATTCAGTGGTCCCACTATCAGGATACGATTAGACTTATTGCCCTTGAAACAATGAAAAGGCAGGCGGAGGATAAGGATCTGGCAATCATTCGCAATCTTCAAAATCCACGCAGGATGTTTAGAGAAGCACTTCGCTGTCTCCACGAGAGATTTCCCGATCAACAAGAATTGCTATACTCAATTGAAGATGCTTTTTATGACCAAGAACCCTTGACATCCAACCAAGAGGACCTACTTACTGCTCTTGGGACCAACTATCCATTCACAGCTCTTCAGAATGACTGCTTTGATACTCTTATTAATCTCGGTATGAACCCTGGAGGTTACGGCAACAGAGTAGAAACCTCTCAGGTGGCCGGTAGACTGGGAACACCAATTAGGCATAATTGGGAATCGGTGTTCAATTGGGATGAAGATGCTGTATCAAGACGTCCACGACATTTACTGGAAAATCATCAAAACCAACTTGCGGAAAATATTGATGCTGAATTAAAAAGAATGATAACGGAACAACTCTTGTTCGCGCGAAGAGATATGGGATTGGAAGGGCTTGGACTCGCTTGGTGTGAACCGTATATTGATTCAGATAGATGGCAAATTGACGGAATTGATGTGTCTGAAATGATGTCCGCGGTTGTCCGGATCCTTGGTGAACGAAGATATACAAAGATTTATTATCCCTATACCGATCAAATGGAAACGCCAGCTTTTCTCCGAGATTACATCAGTAAATCGGCAGAACGAATTGGATATCCTGGTGATGAAGTTATCAGAGTAATTGAAGCACAGCAAGAGTCATCAGGGAGCTTTGAAAATAGTCTTATCCTTGTCGAAAAGCTCAATCTCCGACTTCCACAAAGTGATACGATCTTTCAATGTCCTCAATGTAGGCGCAAGCATCTTTACAAGGCGGGTGGGATTTGCACAAATACACAATGCTTAGAACGATTGGTAGAAATTGATAGAGAGGAAGATCCATTTAGAGAATTTGGCAATTATTACGCCAATCAAGCCAATTCAGATGTTCAGCCACACCGCTTCCATTGTGAAGAATTAACCGCACAGACAGATTCGGAGGAACGTCCGAAACGACAACGATGGTTCCAAGGAGTCATCCTTGACAATGAGAACCTCCGAACAGATGAAATAGATCTTCTTAGCGTGACAACGACAATGGAAGCCGGGGTCGATATCGGGGCACTATCTATAGTTATGATGGGTAATGTTCCCCCTCAACGTTTCAACTATCAACAGCGCGTGGGACGTGCGGGACGGCGCGGAGACCCAATAGCATACTCACTGACACTTTGCCGCCTGAGGACCCATGATGACCACTATTTTTCGCACACAAGTGAAATTACGAATACCCCACCGCCCTCACCATATCTGGATCTTCGGAGTTCGGATATTATCAGACGAGTATTGGCGAAGGAAGTTTTATTCCACGTGTTTCCAAAGTCCGAGATAGAAACCCCAAATGAAAGAAACGTCCACGGTGAGTTTGGAAAAGTCGCCGATTGGGTTGCTAATCGGAAGAAATTATCTGAATGGATCAAGACTCAACAAGGGCAGCTTCAACAAATCGTGCAGATGCTTATCCTGCAAACAGAATCAAATCTTCAAAATGGAACAGAAGATCTGATAGACTGGGTTACCAACAAACTCGAAACCAATATTAACGAGTGCGTCAAAAATCACAAACATAAAGGAGATGATTTAAGCCAAGTTCTTGCAGAATCAGGTTTACTACCAATGTTTGGATTCCCGACAGGTGTGCGTTTATTGTATCATGAAACGCCTCGTAATTCCAATTGGCCTCCAACATCAGGGGTTGTTGACCGGGACATTGAACTCGCTATTAGCCAATTTGCCCCAGGATCAGAAACTATAAAGGATAAGCGCATCCATACCTCAATAGGTCTTGTCTCGTACAAACGCGAACAAGGGAGAATAGTAAGCGATAGCGGTATTGCCTCTCAAAAAATAATAGGATTTTGTGATGATTGCAAAGCAATTTTTGAGGAAGCCAGTGAAAATGACAGTTACTGCGAAATTTGTGGTTCTGAAAAATACAAGCCAATTCGCGGAATTGAACCGAAGGGTTTCCTAACCAATTTTAGACCTGATGATGCCCATGAATCTTTCAATTGGACACCCCGTTCAACATATTCTCGCTTACCTTCGGACACACTTACAGATTTAAAACAGGAACATAATTTCTTGTGGGAAACAGCAGAAAAATTAAAGTTGCTTTCAATTAACACGAATAATGATCGGTTATTTACTCTGCAAAAAAAGCGAAACAGTGCAGCCCTTGTATCCGCTGCAGTTTGTCGTGAATTAGCCAATAAAAACGATAGTTATTCCTTTAATGAAACAAGCGATTTGGAAGAATATAAGCAAGAATCTGCACTTTACGCTGCTAAGACCACAGATGTTTTGTTAATTGAGATTAACGAGCTTCCAGTGGGTATTCTACCAAATCAGATGGGAGAATACTGGCGAGCTGCACTTTACTCCTTCGGATTCCTGTTCCGACAGTTTGTGGCAAGTAGACTGGATGTATCCCCTGAGGAGTTACGAATTGAAATTCGCCCCATACCTGTAGAAAAAGATGGAATTTATAAACAACAAGTTTTCATTGCCGATGCCTTAGCAAACGGTGCAGGTTACTGCCGTCATTTGGGTGAAGATACTAATGGTGAACTAAGGCTGCTCATATTTCTTCGTGATATGCTTAATCCCAATGATACTTTTGCAAAAGGTTTGATTGCACATGGAGATGATTGCGATTCGTCTTGTTACAACAAAGGTTGCATGCGGGACTATTCTAACATGCCTTATCACCCATTTCTCGACTGGCGGTTAGGACTTGATGTCGCAGAACTCTGTCTTAACGAAAACTATCAGATGGATCTTCGAAAAGACTATTGGTTTCCGCTCGTAGATTTGGTTGAAAAGAACCTTATAGAGTTACGTCCAAGTCTTGAGCGTAAGGATTACAATGGTGTGCCCGTCTTTGAGGATCGAACGCAACGAAGAGCATTCATTTTGCATCACCCACTTGCGTCAACTGGAGATTGGGCAGGGGAACACATCGCCTCTGTCATTGTTGATCTTGAGGACGCTGGATTTAAAGTAGGATATATTAACATTTTTGATGCTATTCGTAGGGTAAGTGTTGTAATGAATACATTGAATCAAACAGGATAATATGCAACTTCGATCCCTTCCAAAACTCCGATCAATCACCAAACTCTCCCCTACACTGTTTGCAACTTTAAAACAGTGTCCATTACGCGTAGGACTCCGACAAGCAAAAGCACAGCAAACGACCAGAAGTTCAAAGGCAGCATTGTTAGGCACAATCGCTCACCGAGTTTTAGAAAAAGCGAGTACGATGCATAGGAATAGTGATAATCTACAAACGCAAGCAAAAGCAACGTGGGATAAGACTGTGGATGAAGTGAAGAAAGAATTGCAGGCTTCACCTTTTGATAGGTGTTTGTTGCCAATCACAAGGTGGAAAAAATACTATTTGCTGCGAGCACGCACTATTCGCCGATGTGAGGAAATTGCATTAAATCATGGCATATCTGAAACACAGGTTATCGCAAGTGAACGTAAATTTGAAAGTGTTAGGTATGGATTCACTGGTAAACCTGATCTTATCCTCCGGCGAGCAAATGGTCTTGTGATTATTGACTACAAAAGTGGCGAGCTACCTAATGATCCGGAAAACAGGGAAGAGAAGATTGAATTATGGCAACAACAGATTTTATTTTCTGCAGCGATAATCAAGGAGACATCTGGAGAATTGCCGGTAAAAGGAGAAATCAGGCTGTTAAATAATGAGGTAATCCATATCCCAATTAATCTTCAAAAAGTGAAAACCCTTTCGGAAGAGGCTCAGGCGTTAAAGGAAAATTACAACACGAAAGTTGAGATGGGAGTGGCATATTCAGAATTGGCACAGTATTCTGTGGATGGTTGTGCCTTCTGTGAATTTAAAGGGGCTTGCAACACATTCTGGAAAGAGAATCCACAACCAATTCCTGGAACTGACGAATACGGATGTTTGAGTGGTCGAGTTTTAAAGGTTACAACTGGTAAAAGCAAAAACCGTTCCATAGTGATCAGATATCGGAAACTGGATGGAAGTTCACAGGAATGGCAGATTTTAAATCTATCAGCCGAGCAATTTGGAGATTTAGAAGAATTGAAACAAGGAACCCTTGTTCGATTGCTCAATTTTAAAATAGAATCTGATAAGTCCTACCGAGCAAAGCCAACTCAAAATTCCGTAATTTGGGAAGTTCCAGAGAGTTTTCTATAGACATACCGCTCCGCTGAAGCATAATCCGCGAAATCTGTCTAATCCGTGTAAATCCGCGATTCAGACAATTGACAAAATATTTACACTTGCGCATTTTAATTTGACAATCCCTGGCGCAGGCGGATATGAGGAACGCACGTCAAAGTTCAAACGCATGTGTTTTTGCGAATCAACGGTATGAAGGTTCTCCGTGTGGCATTCCCCGGGGTGTTTCTGCGTATTCCTCCGCAAGGTATAATTAGAAAATTATTTTCGTATGGCGATTTTTCCGACCTTTTGTTTCCGGACATCCCCTTTGCGAGCGGTAAATTTGTAGAGATAGACCCCATTCGCAAGCGGTGCGCCATCATCGTCGTAGCCGTCATAATGGTATTCATTGAAAGAGACAGACGCATCCAGTGTGTCGATAGCGATGATACGGCGACCCGTAATCGTGTAGATTTTCAGGCTGACCTCGTCCGCGCTTTCGGTGAGGTAGTAAGCGAAGTGGGTGCCGCTTCCCGGCACAAATGGATTCGGGAAGTTGGCGATATTTTTGATTTCAAATTCCCCGGCGACAGTCGCAGTGCGCTCCGTGTTTGAGATATTGCCGTTTGCGTCCTGTGCCTGCAACCGGATGCGGTATTCGCCCGGCTCCAAGACAGGGGTGTAGGTAATCAGGAGTAGATTGTTGTTCGTAGGTGATGCCGCAATCACATATTCATCTTGTGGCACGTTTTCACCGTTTTTGGTGAAAAGGATATTCTCCGGACGTGAATCGATCCCGTTTGCGTCCTCAATCCGTGCTGAGATGGTTGGTGTATCGGAGATATAGTCGCCATCGACGAAACCTTGGTGGTCGAAGGTCAACTCAAGTGCGGGTGGACGTGCGTCATTGTGGGAGAGCAACGCAAACGTCCCCGGCAGTTTAACCGCCGCAGAGATAGTGTCTTCACTCGTGGTTTCCTCGCCGACACGAATCCAATTTCCGTTGTCAACGTCGCGTTGATAGATATGGGCATCGCCCCCATTTGTCGGAAAGTCTTCTTTTTCGAAAGTGGCGGTTACTGTCAGGTCAGCATCGGTTTCCGACCTCGATGCCTCCACATCAAATTGATAGGCGCGTGCGGATGTTGAGAGGGTTTCCGCTGTGATATCGGGTTGGTTGGTAATGGTCAGTGCTTCTTCGCTATACGTCAGAACGGTACCTGTTTTCACACTGCCGGACGGAACAGTGATACGAAAGATACCATCTGGACTCTGGATGGGTTGATCGAGCACTTCGGGTGTCAGAATGATACGATTGCCCGAGAACCGTTTCGATGCCCAGTTATTCCTCTCCCGTTTTTCAATGATACTCCCTTTCGGGAGTTCAGCAGATGGCGGATCCACGTAGACCGTGACGAGATATTCACCGGGGGGCGGTTGCCACGGAACGCTGACGACCACTTGACTCCCCGGTAGAACTTCGGGAAGTATTTGGAGATCCCCGATCGGCGTAGCGTCTTGGAGCGTGGTGAGTATCGAGGCAACGCCGACGTTTGTATTGGGAATATCGGTGTTATCGTTCAACGCTTGGACAAAGAACTGGACGGGGACGTTTTGAACGGTTTGCCCCTCTATGTTTCGGATTTGGACTGAGAGCGTAAAGGGAGGTGTTGTATCCCATGTAAGGGTTTGATCCAACAGGAGGAGGTCAATGTCTATTTCCTCATATCCTACATCGTAAGTGATAAGCTCGGTTTGAAATGTGCGTCCACTTTTAACTTTGATCTCGGCGTAATAATCGATAATTTCCTGGGTAGAATAGCCAGGGATAGGTTGCTGACTCCTATAGGTTGCGCCCTTATGTGGCACAACGGGGATTGTAAAGAATTCGTGACCGTCCAAACTCCAATAGAGCGTCATTTGATCAATAGCATTTTCGTCGACGACTTCTACGTAAAGGTGCGTGGGTTGATTTAAGTCAACCGGAAAAGGTGTGAGGCGGACGTTCTTGACATACCGATCTAAGACCCTGTAGGTTGCATACCCCAAAGCCTCTTCATCCGTGCTCCATGCGTAAATCTGGACAGCCCCTTCATCAAAATCGGGGTCAGCGGGGACTCGTATTTCTGTGCTGACCTGTCCATTGGTGACAGAAACGATTTCGGGTTTCAGTTTTATATCTTTTGAAAGGGCGGTTTCCGTTGTCGGAACAACAATAATTTCGGCATCCCCATTAAAGGTCCTATCCGATAGCGTGCCGGAAACGGAGAGAAAAGTATCGCCTTGGGAGGCGTTTTGTCCGTGCTGTGGACGCATATCTGCGGTGACCTGTATCCGATTGCTCGGTATTTTCAAGTGTGCCGCTGGATCCCCGAAAAGCGTGAAGACTTCGGCGAGATCAAGGAATCTGGGGGCATTGATGAGGAACTGGGTTTTTGCGTGTCCGAGGATGGCACCGAAACTGTGTATCTGCTTGTTGAAGATAACGTCAAATATTTCGGCGTTCAGTATAAAGTCGCCATCTAACAATCCGATGCTGGTTGCGGCAATGACGGCAACGGCACCCCCGTTTTCCGAGCGCAGGAGTTCTTCAGCCAGACTGTTTTTATTCCCCTCAAACGCCCCTGTATAGCAGGTCATACTGATAACAAACGGGAGTTGTGAGATATTGGTTAAGTTCTGTTCGGGATCGGCAAAGTCGAGCATCCGACTCGATGCCCATCTACCCCCGCCACCGTGACCAATATAGTTCACTATACTGGCACCATCATTAAAGCCGTCGATAACCCGTCTACCGATAGGGGTCAGGGCAACGTCGTCCGTTAAAGTCGTTTCCCCTGTATGCGGGGCATAGATACGTTGGGTTTCATATCTGCTACTCAGTTGATTGTGGGTGATGAGTTGATCGGTTTGCCAGTGGAATCTGGAATCTGAACCTGCGAGCATAAGGAGCCGTTTGTGCCAAGAACCGACGGAAAAGGAAGTTTCATAGTTGATGGTGCGTTCGATGAATATGCGGAGATCGACGCGGTTATTCGCGGGCATTCTACCGATGAGCATGTCTGGAAAACTATCTTCCCCTCGAAATGTAACGAATTGATGGTCGGACCCACTGGAGCCATAGCCTGGGATTTGCACCTGCATCGTCGGTAGGAAATTCGGTTTATTTTTGATGTCGATATTTGTATCGCCTATGAGAAAGACATACGTCGGGGCAGGGGGCTGCCAATTGTGATAGGCGTAATCAAGGAATTCACGGATAGCGTTAGGATTGAGAATGCCGTGGTTAAATTCATCGTAGATGTCTTGGACATCAACAACTTTAGTGCGGAGCCCCTGTTGGGCACGATAGTCAGCCAGTGGCTGAACGTCCTGAATAAAGTGGTTATGTGTAATGATAATGTAGTCTGCGGCGTTGTGCGTGCTCCGCAGATCGGATGCGATATCCACCGAGATTTTCGGTTTTTGGAACTGGTTCGGGGTCAGTGCGATGTATTGGATCGTAGGATCGTTGGCGTCCTTCGGACGAATTTGGGTCGATCGGAAAAAGACCCTGTAAGTTCCAGGGATATCCTCGTCGACAAACGCGGACACACCTATGTAACGCGTGCCGTCGATGCCGTAAATTTCGATGTCTGGTGTGGAAAAGTTCATTAATTCGACCTCGAACCCTGAATTTACAGCACCCGTTTCGTCACGGAATGGGGTAATCGCAAAGGGTAGCACATCCGCTTTGGCTTTAAAATCTCGCCAGTAGTCGATTTGAAGCCAATTGAGCAGGATAATATCTATTGGGGCTTCAGGGGTCCCGGGGTTTGTAATTCGAATCGCGTTCCGTCCGTCATTCAGAAACGACTGCGGGATATTCTGATTCTGAATTTGGTATTCGGTTTCGCCATCCCAGCGGGCGTCCCCAAATTCAAATTTATCGTTTAGCCAAACCGTGCAGAGGTGTGGGGTGTTGGATCTCCCATGGAGGCTGATTCGGACGGTTGTCGGAAGCGCCGTCTCAGAGACACCCGGCAGCTGGAAGTTGAATGTTTTTAAGGCAGGCGCGGCGAGTTGAGACCAGAACCAACTATCATCTGGAAGCGGTGGCAGTTCTGTCAGGGTAAACTGACGTTGTAATAACCCTTGACTAAATTCCGTATATGTTTGGTTTGCTGCGAGGTTTACATTACGGAAACGCCTGAACTGTAGGTCCTTCTCGATATGGGCGCGTGTGAGAAACCACCGGTAAGTTTGCGCGTTATTTGATTTTGGGAGCGAAGTCTTCGTTGCCATTCGGAGCCCTGGTCCCGCGCCCCAGGAAAGCCAATAGATATTCTCGTCGGAATAGGGATCGATATAACTCTTTTCTCCGTGTTGGCGTTCCCCATAGAAGATGATTTCGTCTGTTGGGTCGAACCTTCTGTCGTCTTCGCCACGGACGAAAATCGGTATCTGTTTTCCTTTATTTGTTAGCGTCAATGTCCTGGGAACTATGGTCTCTAAACTCGCACCCGCAGCTGCGAGATCCCGTGCCGTAATGCTGTACATGCCAGAGTCGGTAACACTGATTCTATAACGAGGTCCTGTGAATGGAACGCTCGGTGCCGCAGGTGCTCGCTTAGCAGACGACATGCGGGGAGAACGCCATTTCATGGCACTCTGTGGGTTAACAAGCATATCAGCGAAAAATGCGTCATAAGCTGCGGATTCGGTATGTAAACCGATGGGTGTAGGCGATAACACACTGGATTGTGTGGACGTGCCGTAGGGGTTGGGTAACCCACTCTCTACGAATCGCACTTCTACCACGAGTCGGTGATAGAGCCTGACTTCACGACGGATAGGATTGTACTGAACAGGATTCAGTTGGATCGGGAGGACGCGGTTCTCTCGGATCCACCCGGCTTCTCTAATTTCTGCGAGACGCGCCGGGAAGAAACTATCCTTTTGTTCGCTTGGCGCAGGCGCGATTGCTTCTATCGGACGTGTGCTAAAATCCTTATCAATCACCCGCAATTGGAAATCGACATCAGGTGGGACGCTCATCAGCGTAGATTGCATGGGGAGGCGCAGCGTCCCGAATTCGGTAGTGAAGTTACATCCCGGAAAAGACAGGGTTGAGCCTGCAACATCAGCACTCTGTAAAGTGCTACCTAATTGATCAATCGATTCCGCTCCAACACCGTTATTCTCGAAAAGAAAATCGGATTTGGGGACGATGAGTTGGACGGTTACACTTTGCGCGGTACTGCTGACCAATTCAATCTCTCTTCGGGTTTTGGCACTGTTACGTGTTGAAGCACGGGGACTTTGGTTTCTTAAGGAAATGGGTGCTGCAGCTGCACTCCCCAAAATATACGGTTCTGAGTGCGGGGGGCGCAGGGGAGAGGGATTCAAACAAAGGAAGAGTGCTATGAATAGGAGTGCTATGGAACGAATTTGCATTTTTTTAGTTATTAATTTCCCAGGCACTATTAGAAGGATTGTCAGTTACAGGAGGGAAGTGCTAAACGAAGACCTCTTAACCGAAACTATTTTGTAGTGTTTGTTGTCAGTTGTTTCGTTTTTCTTTAAAATAGTTTTCGGTTACAAGGGACCTTCGTTAAACGAGGACCCCTTAACCGAAAACCGAAGATGGAAAGCCCGCGCAGCAGGCGAACCGATACCTATTAGCACTTACTTGTTCTGAGCGAGGTGATAGACCTCAATCTCTCGAATTTGGGCGATTGCGGGTTGCATGACACGATAGTGTGGATAGTATTGACCCACGAGGGTCGTCCGACGGTCAACAATTTTGTCCCCCGGTTCGGCTACGATTTTATTGACAATGACATCATCAACAGTTCGGGTAACGGCGACGCGAATCATCTTCGTCTGGAAGTTCAATCTATCAAAGACGAATTCGGGTTGCGCCCGTTCGTCGCCGATATTGCGTCGCTGGATGACTGTATGAAACGTCTCCCATTCACCGGTTTCAGGGTTCAGGTAGTCCATCTCGAATCGGAAGAGGTTACTGTTGTGAATAATGATTTTTCGGACCGGATGGACTTCGGCGAATCTGATGATGAAATTTCGTTCATTGCGCGCTGGGAGTGTTGCCAAAGTTTCCAGATTTCCATCGTTCATACCGGGGTGGTTCGCTTCGGTGCCGTAGGCGGCACTCGCTATATTTTCGCTGTATTGTGTGGATAACACCTGCGCAACCCGACACGCATTGAGGTGTAAACAGCTCACGACAAGACAGCAGATGGTTAGCGTTATGCGTCTCATGTTGATTCCTCCTGAAGGGTTATATCGACCCGATCGACAATCCCCATGACGAGTTCCCGGATAGGTGCGTCTTCAATGCCGAATACCTCTTGTGCGACACCGGGACCTGCGCCGACTATCACTGTGTCGCCTTCGCCAGCACCGACGTAGTCAACAGCAATCGTGGGCGTGCGAACGAGTTCGGATCTGACGCTCAAGGGTTGGATGAGCAGCAGTGTGCGATTTTCGTATGCAGGATGTTTAACGATAGAAACGACTTTTCCGATTACTTTGGCTATATACATTTTTTATTAGGGTTACCGTGATTTCTGTGATTTCTGTGATTTACCATGATGACACGTATCCCCAATCATGATAAATCCAATGCTCATCATTCAGACTTTTCACTGCTATTCTTTGTGTCGACCAGCGAAATCGAATCGACGATACCAACGATGGCAACATCGACGGGCATCCGCTTACCGGGGATGACA
Organism: Candidatus Poribacteria bacterium; assembly: GCA_009839745.1. Classification (NCBI taxonomy): domain Bacteria; phylum Candidatus Poribacteria; species Candidatus Poribacteria bacterium. The sequence continues at coordinate 9,009 of VXPE01000131.1, read as the reverse complement.
CTTACGGCATCACCACCGGTGACATAGTAGACGGTTTCGCCGACGCCTGCGTCGTGCAGTGTGTCCACAGCAACGAGCGGTTCGGAAATGGGGGTTTGTTTCTCGTCTAAGGGTTGCACGATGAGGAGACGTGAGCCGCCTAAACTCGGATCTTTTCGAGTTGCAACGATGGTTCCAATCACTCTTCCTAAATCCATTTTTTAATTATTCCTTGCGGTTCGGTGAGACGGGTTAACGAAACTATGAGACGAGATTGTACTCAATAAGTTTTGTATGGAGCGTATTCCGGTTAATGCCGAGGATGTCTGACGCTTTACTCCGATTTCCTTTGGTATGCTCAAGTACGATTTTAAAGAGCGGTTTCTCAAAGATCGCTCGGACTTCAGCATAAAGCTCCTCTGGCGGTGTTTCGGATTCCATACAGTGTTGAATATGCGTTTGAAGCAAATTGTAAATTTGTGTGTCAAGATTTCCCAGCTCACTGGTGGGGATCGATTTTTCGAGTATCGGATCGAAATGCTCAGGCAATAACATTTGTCCTGAACACATCACGAGTGCTCGCTTGATGGCATTCTCTAATTCGCGCACGTTCCCGGGCCACTCATGCGCTGTCAGCAGTTTCGCAAGTTCCGCAGAGATACCGATTTTGGGGAGTTGGTATTCTTCGACGAACCGACGGATGAACAGATCTATGAGTTCCGGAATGTCCTCTTTTCGTTCTCGCAGCGGTGGCAGAGAAATGGGAATGACGTTGAGCCGATAGTAGAGGTCCTCCCTGAAAGTTTTCTGCTCAATCGCGGTTTCAAGTCGTCGGTTGGTCGCGGCGATAATTCTGACATCCACCGCGTGGGTCTCGGTCCCCCCCATCGGTTCGACCTCTCGTTCTTGGAGGACCCGCAACAATTTCATCTGAACTTCAATCGGCAATTCACCGATTTCATCAAGGAAGATCGTCCCGCTGTCTGCCTGTTGGAATTTCCCTTTCCTTGCGGTATGGGCATCGGTATACGCCCCTTTGACGTGTCCAAAGAGCGCGCTTTCGATGAGACTTGACGGCATGGCACCGCAATCCACGACGACGAATGGATTGTCGGCTCGGTCACTGTTTTGATGGATGAGTTGGGCAACAAGTTCTTTACCGGTTCCACTTTCACCTAAAACGAGGACGGTTTCGCCGCTCACTGCGGCGCGTCCAATTTTATGATAAACCTCCTGCATTGCTGGGCTCTGACCGACCATCCGTCCCTGTCCGTCAACATCAATGGAAGGCGTGGATGTCTTGACGTTTTTCGTTTGGTTACTGGCATCGGCAGCGCGCGACACGAGGTCCAGCAATTGCCGCTGATCGATCGGTTTTGTGAGGTATCCATAGGCGCGTTGCTTTGCGGCGTCGATAGCTGTCTGGGTTGTCCCATGGGCAGTGATGATAATAACAGACGCGGTGTTATTGTAACCCTGAATGTCTTCGATGAGTTCAATTCCGTTGGCATCCCCTAACCAAATATCGAGCAGAATGACATCAACATTCGTTTCCTTGATACAGGCAAGCGTTTCTGCGCCATTTCGGGCTTTGAGGGTCTCATAGCCGGCTCTCTGAAGCGTCGCGGCGAGTATTTGTCGGAGGCTGTCGTCGTCGTCAGCGATAAGCACAACATTTTTCATATTTTAATTATTCCTTGCGGTTCGGTCAGGCGGGTTTGCTCAATGAAGTGCCTTTCCATATATCCGTTCTCCATTTCATTACGAACTCCGCACTTTAGTTGACCTCAGATATTTAATTATTCCTTGCGGTTCGGTCAGGCGGGTTTGCTCAATGAAGTGCCTCTCCGTATATCCGTTCTCCATTTCATTTGCATTACGCGTGAGTAAAAACATCAATAAATTGTTAATGGACAGGGAGGGATATAACAAACGCTGTGCCGACTTCAAGGTTCGCATCGACTTCAATGCCGCCTCGGTGTTCAGCGAGAATTTTTTGGCTGATGTAGAGTCCCAACCCTGTCCCTTTCTGTTTAGTGGTATAAAACGGATCGAACAACATCGGTATGTCTTCAAGTGGAATCCCGGGTCCATCATCTTGGATGCGGACACGCACGATTTCCGTTTCTGGCGTGTATTCCGTCTGAATTGTCAAAGTTCCATTTGTGTCCATTGCCTCTATAGCATTATAGAATAGATTCAGAAGCACCTGCGTGATTCCGTCCTCATTGACATTGACCTCTGGACAGTCGCTGTATTGTGTGATAACTGTCGTGGCGCAGAGTTCCAACTCGGGTCGGCAGATAGCCAAACCGTTCTCAAGGAGTTGATGGATATCGCTCTGTTTCGCGACTTCCATTGTGGGTTTGCTGAAAGCGAGTAATTGTTCAATGAATCGGTTCAGCCTGTCCACCTCTTTTATAATGATTCCTGTGTATTCCTTAATCTCATTTTGTGAGAGTTGGAGGTCTTCAGAATAGGTGTCGCCGGGCGCGCCAAACTCTACATCGCTGTGTTGCAGGAGTTGTGTGCCGAGTCGGATGCTCCCTAAAGGATTTCGGACCTCGTGTGCGATGGTTCGGACCAACCGTCCCAAGGTTGCCATCCGTTCGGATTCAACGAGGGCATCAATTGTCTGTTGGATTTTGACACGCTGTGCGATAATAGAGGCGATAATCGTCAAGAGCCGCCGATCATCCTCTGCGGAAAAATCATCTGAGGCTTTGTCGATCGTCAATATCCCGATAACGTTTTCTTCCACGATAATCGGGATGCACCAGAAGGCAATTACGTCTTTGGATTCAACACGTTCCGGCTCAAAGAGTTTAATGGAACTCCGTGGACTTCGGGTTTGTGGAACGCCTATCGCTTTTCCTGATGCGAGCACCTGTTTCTGGATGTCTTCTATCTGATTGTCAGTGCCGCGTTTCATCTCTGCGGGTGTAAGTCCTAAAACGACTTCTGTGGAAGTAACGACTTTCCCGTTTTCATAGAGATGCAAAGCCCCGCGGTAGATACCGAGTCGTTTGGATAAAATTTCAATGATACGCTCGAAAAGTCCCTCCAGATCCAGGTTTGTGTTCGCCGATTGGCTTACCTCAAAAAGTGTAGAGATGTCCCGGACCTGTTTCTCCAAATTCGCGTTGACGCTGTTTATTTCCTCTATCTGTTCGACCCGACTCCGCCTCTGGGTTTGCAAATGCCGAATAATGCGGATAACCCCATAGGCAACAAACGGATAGAGCAGTGCTATAATAATACTTTCCGTATGCTTCGGATAACGGAAAACGTAAATCCAATTGGCTACCGTCGTAATCCCGAACAAAATGTTCTGCCCGCGCGGTCTCGTATAAAGCACTGACAGAACGATCACGCCATAGTAGCAGTGGCTTACCGCCGGATAGTACTCCGATATCTGGAACAGATGCGCACTGACGTTGATGAGAAGCACAAAGACTGCGAGAAAGAACGTTAGCATTTTTTAATTTATTGCTCCTGGGCACCGCTCCACTACGTTACGCGGTCGCATCTGGAAAAATGAAACATTAAACCAGAACCTTAGCCAGCAACAACCGTTAAAGCTTCAGAAAGTTATTAAGCATCTTTAGCCCGACACGCCCACTCTTTTCGAGGTGGAACTGTGTTGCAATGAGATTATCGTGGGCAATCGCGCTACAGAATTCAAGCCCATACTTCGTCTTTCCGATGACGATATCCGCTGACGCTGGCTCAGGATAGTAGGAATTGACGAAATAGAAGTGTGCCGGATTCGGAACCCCGTCAAAGATCGCGTGCGGTTTTGTCTGATACACCTCGTTCCAACCGATTTGTGGAACCTTGAGTGTTTCGGTGTGTGTGCCTGTATCTGTCGGTGGATATTTCTTCACACGTCCCGGTAGGAGGTTTAAACATTCGGCATCCTCTTCCTCGCTGTGTTCAAAGAGGATTTGGATACCGATGCAGATACCGAGCATAGGTTTTCCGGTCCGAAAGAAGTCTGCGAGGACCTGGTTCAATCCGCGTTTCTGTAAGGTTTGCATCGTGGCTTTTGCGGCACCGACACCGGGGAAAATCACGCGTTCTGCAGTAAGTATTTTTTCTGCGGCAGATGTAATTTCGTTTTTATACCCGAGGTGTGTCAAGGCTCTGGCAACACTCGTAAGGTTACCGGCTTCGTAATCTATAATCGCAATCATGTTTTTAACTATGGGCCTCTGAGCTGCCCTCCTCTACAAACATTCCACCCCTATGGGGTTGAAAAAAGAATTGCTTTTGAGCACCCCAGTGGGATGCCATGTCTATAGGATTTTGTCGATCGTTTTATAAAGATTCGCGGTTTCAATTCCTGCGATAGCGGCTTCGGACCCCTTGTTTCCTGCCTTGATACCGGCGCGCTCCAAGGCTTGTTCTATCGTATCTGTGGTGATGACACCGTAGATAACAGGGATATTCACGCTGGACGATATGTTCGCGATTCCCTTCGCGCTTTCGGCGGCAACATAATCAAAATGTGGGGTCGCCCCTCGGATCACTGCACCGAGACAGAGGACGGCGTCATAGCGTTTGCTCGCCGCGAGACGTTTGGCTATTCCCGGAATTTCAAAGGCACCGGGGGTCCAGAAAATATCGACAGTGTCCAGATCAACACCGTGCCGTTTTAGGGCATCTAACGCCCCGGCAAGGAGTTTTTCGGTGACGAAACTATTGAATCGGCTGACGACGATACCGAACGTGAGCCCTTCACCGAGGAGATGTCCTTCATAAACGTTTGGCATTTTTTAATTGATTGCTCCTGGGCTGCGCTTTGTACGGGCTGGGAATGTAATACATTGTCCCGCAAGTCCACACGTTGTCCTCGGATGCCACACGCGCATCCGTTCTGGCACTACGGAAATGTAATACATTGTCCCGCAAGTCCACACGCGACTTGCGCTACGGATTTAGTCTATCCGTAGACTAAATCCAGTCTATTCCCAGATTGAATTTCCCAGACCCTACGCGTTTCGCGCAGATTTTTGGTTAATTTTCGATTGTACGGGCGAGGTGACCTCGCCCCTACGGTGGGGATCCGTCCGCGATTTTTAATTGGGTTATGCTTCCCTAATTTTCCGTGTCGTTTGCTGCTGATGGCTCCCAATAACTACTCCTCATGTAGGAGGAGGTGGCCGAGTTTGGAACGCTTTGTTTCTAAATATCGACGGTTAAATGCATTCGGTGTGGTTTGCAACGGGATACGCTCGACGATTTCAAGTCCGTGTCCTGACAATCCTGTAACTTTTCGCGGGTTGTTGGTCATGAGTCGCATCTTTTGAACGCCTAAATCCGCTAATATCTGGGCACCGATGCCGTAATCTCGCAAATCTGCGGGAAATCCAAGATGTTCATTCGCCTCGACGGTATCTAATCCATCGTTGTCTTGTAACTGATATGCCCTGAGTTTCCCTTTGAGTCCCATGCCTCTGCCCTCTTGTCGCATATAGACGAGGACCCCTCTGCCTTCCTTCTCAATGGTTTTAAGTGCGATTCCGAGTTGTGCGCCGCAATCGCATCTCAGGGAGCCGAAGACATCCCCCGTGAGACATTGTGAATGCACACGGACTAAGATTGGCATCGGATCGGTCAGATCTCCTTTTGTGAGTGCCAAGTGCGTTTTATCCCCCTCAACGGTTTCACCTACTGTATCCGTGCTTTCGTAGGCGTAGAGTTTGAATTTGCCGTGTTCGGTGGGTATATTAGCGGTTGCGACGCGTCGAATCAGTGTTTCCGTTTCACGTCGGTATGCGATGAGGTCGGCGATCGTGATGATTTTGAGTTGATGTTGCGCGGCGAACTTCATGAGTTCAGGCACGCGTGCCATGCTGCCGTCTTCATTGAGTATCTCACAGAGCACCCCTGCTGGGTAGAGTCCTGCCATTCGCGCTAAATCAACGGTGGCTTCGGTGTGCCCCGCGCGCCGGAGGACCCCTCCGGGTTTTGCTTCCAACGGAAAGATGTGTCCGGGACGCACGAAATCTGAGGGGACAGCGTCAGCATCAACAAATTTCTGGATGGTATAGGCGCGTTCTTGGGCGGAGATGCCGGTCGTCACCTCCTTCGCGTCAATCGTGACCGTAAAAGCGGTCTGCATTTGCGCGGTGTTGGATGTCACCATCGGGTAAAGTTCAAGTTCATCAAGGCGTTCTGAACAGGTCGGTAAACATATCAAGCCTCGACCGTATTTCGCCATGAAATTGATCTGCTCCGGTGTCACCTTTTCCGCCGCCATGATGAGGTCGCCTTCGTTTTCACGGTCGGGTTCATCAACGACAATAATCATTTCGCCATTTTGGATGGCAGCGAGTGCTTCAGGAATGGTATTAAATGTATTTGGCATCTTTTAAATTATGCGCCAAGCGTTAGATGACGCCTCATGTGAGTTTATGGTTTCGCGAGGCTAACTGAAAACTGAAAGGTTTTTCGTAGAAAAACCCGGTGAATGCCACACGGAGAACCTTCATACCGTTGATTCACCGGCCACTGACACCTATTCAATATAACCGTGTTTCGCTAAAAAGTTCAAATCAAGGGTTTCGGAAGCGGACTGTTTAACCCACTCCTTCTTATCCTCGGTGTTCTTTAGCAGCGTTTCAAGATAACGCGCGACGATGTCGACTTCGAGGTTAACCTTAGCACCGTTCCGTTTCGTTCCGAAGGTCGTAACATCCTTTGTGTGTGGAATCAGCGTGACTTCAAAGGCATCTGCGAGCAGATTTGATACAGTTAGACTGACTCCGTCGATTGTGATGGAACCTTTGTATGCGATGTATGGTTTCGTCGTGCGACTCATTGTAACCTGCATCACAGAGGCATCCCCCTCATCTTTCCACGAGCGAATTGTCGCCACCTCATCAACGTGCCCAAGGACGAGATGCCCCCCTAATCTATCGCTGAGCCGAAGGGGACGCTCTAAATTGACCTGCTCTCCTATCTTCCGTTCACCCAAGGTCGTGCGGCGCAAGGTCTCCGCGGATACATCCACAGTAAACGTTTCGGATGTGAGGAAACGGATTGTCAGACAGGCACCGTCAACGGAGATACTGTCCCCGACTTTTGCATCACTGAGGACGTCGGTCGCTTGAATTTCAAGGGTAGCCCCTTGCGGTTTAACCTGAATGCTTCTAATCGTTCCGAGTTCTTCGACGATTCCGGTGAACATGCTATAGATACCCTTCAATTAGAAAGTCGTGTTCAGCAATCGGTGTGACACTCACGCGCCGGAGGTGCGCTGCATCGGTCAAATTGCGAATTCCCACACCCCCGATTGGTCCAGGCGCGTCCTGCCCACCGATGAGTTTGGGGGCAATGAAACACATCACTTTGTCTACAATACCCGCTGCGAGTGCTGAGGCATTGACTTCGCTACCTCCTTCTATTAGGACGCTTGTTATTTCACGTTTCCCCAATATCTCCATCAAACTTCTGAAGCAGACGCGGTCTCCGTGCGCCGCTGGAACGGTGATTACCGCCGCGCCAGCCTTTTCGAGGGCATCCACATTTTCAGAGGGTGCCCCTGGCGTTACTGCCACGATAACTCCGGATTCGCTTTCGGTATTGAAGATGCGCGCCTCTGGCGGCGTTATCCCGTGCGAATCTAACACAATTCGGGTTGCGTCCTGTCCGTCTCTGTTCCGAAGTCGCGTCGTCAGTGCAGGATTATCACGTGTAACTGTGCCTCTCCCAACGAGAATCGCGTCTACTGCGTCCCGAACTTCATGCCCCCGCTGCCGTGATGCCTCAGACGTAATCCATTGCGATTCTCCAGAAGTGGTAGCGATCTTTCCATCGAGGCTCATAGCGGTTTTGAGAATCACAAACGGCTTACCGGTTTGAATGTATTTCCGATGGACCTCATTTAGGTCTGATGCGTCCTGTCTGCAGATACCTACATGGACATCTATCCCCGCATCTTGGAGTTGTTGAACGCCCTTGCCAGCAACCCTCGGATTCGGATCGACATCCGCGATATAGACCTGCACAACCGCTGCCCGGATGAGTGCTTCTGTGCACGGGGGTGTCCGCCCCCAATGGCAACACGGCTCAAGATTTACGTAAAGCGTCGCACCTTTAGCATCCGCGCCTGCTGCATTCAGCGCATGGACTTCAGCGTGTGGCGTTCCTGCTTTCCGGTGGTACCCTTCACCGATAACCTTTCCGTTTTTTACAATGACCGCGCCGACGAGAGGGTTGGGACTTGTGCGTCCTTTTGCCCGCCGTGCTAAATCCAGCGCACGTTGCATAAAGGCTATGTGTGTTTCATCCATGGCGATGCGTTATCTACACCCGAAAGTCCGTTTTTTAAATTATATCACATTTTGATGAGAAGTCAAAATCATTTTTATAATTCTGCGATCTCTTTCAGGGATTCAAGGATTTCTATCTGTTTCGGGAGGTCAAATTGATGTGAGCCGATATACATATATCTAATAATCCCTGTCTTGTCAATAATAAATGTCGCCGGACGCGCGATATTGTAAGCCTCTAAACTGAGCCAGTGATAGACCCCATAACTTTTGATAACGTCCCGTGTTTTGTCCACCAGTAGTGGGAACGTAATGCCATTTTTATCGGCATAGCCTCGGAGTTCACGGGGCCACTGCCCCGCAATGGCGAGTGGGATGCCCGCATACCTGGCGTAGCCTTCAACGTTTTCTTGCACTGCCGCCAACTGGCGACGGCTGTTCGGTCACCATGTCCCTCGGAAAAAGGTGAGGATAACGTGGTGTGTTCCTTGATACGTTTCAAGCGATACCTCTCCACGTTGATGCGATGGGAGTGTGAATAACGGGGCAGTATCGCCGATGTTGAGAACCTTGTTTCTGCGTGGCATGGGGGCACTCTATCAGAAAATGCGGTGAATGTCAAGTCTTTAGTTACGGTCAGCGGTTTCGTTTAGAAAAGATAAAGGCAAGAACGGGGTGTTCTTGCCTTTGGATGTAATAACGTGAGTTTGATAATTAATTTCTGAATTTTTTGAAGAAAGAGAACCCTTTT
>VXPE01000130.1 GCA_009839745.1 Candidatus Poribacteria bacterium | reverse complement strand
AAGGGTTCTCTTTATTCAAAAAATTGGGAAATTAATTATCAAACTCACGTTAATAGATTCGTTATTGTTTTATGTATGCCCATGTGGTGGTGAGTTTGTCGCTGGGGGAAACGTCAAAAGCCCTTTCCAATCCATCCTCCATGATACTCTGAATCTCATCCTCACTCAGAACCACCTTAAAGATAGCGACATCGTCAATAATGCCTCTGTATTTACCGGCATAGCCGGAGCCGATGAGCAAATTAAAACCGCTGGGGGTGGAGTCTCCGCAGGGGTGAACCCCACATTTCAGCCACTTACTCTCGGCGGCAACTTCACCATCCTTGTACATCTTATACTCGCGTTTTGAAACGTCTCTCGTCTCAGCGACGTGAATCCATTCATCATCTACAAGCGTACCAGGGGTAGGTCTCGTAACCTCCACGTAAGGTTGACAATTTCCGCCACAATCGCCCCAATAAAAACTCAATCGCCCATCGGGTTCCTGTGTCAAGCAGCCTTCGCCGCCGTATGATTTGCAAACGATGTTTTGGCGACCTGCGGCTACGTTTTCAGGTCTCACCCAAAAAACAATCGTCACATCTCCGTGGAACTGAAGTGATTTGTCATTGCCCATATCCACAAAAGATGTGCCATCAAACTCAAGAGCCTTGCCAAATTTACCATCTACCCACTTCGGTTTATTTGTGAATACACCGTCGTGCCCGTTTCCAGAAGAATCTTTTGCAGTATCTCCCTTACCTTCGTCAAATTTCCATATTCCTACGATAGTGTTCGGGTCTAACGCAGCATCACTTGCAGCGGTTAGCATGCCTGCAATAGATAGAACGACCACACCGATCCACACCCATCTAACTTTCATCTGTCTACACCTCCTTACATCTCATAATAATAGGTTTCGCAAAAATAGTCAAGAGAAGGCTTACATCAACTCGACGAAGACCTCGTTTGCGAGGAAAAGCCCACGAGGGGTGAGGCGGAGGTGCGTGGCTGTGCGTTCCAGCAATTCCATGTCTAACCATTTTTTGAGGATATTTCCAAAGGCGATTTCGATGTCTTCACCGAATCGGTCTTTATAAACATCGAGAGAAATACCTTCGCGCTTCCGAAGTGCGAGCATAAGCGTTTCCGTCTTCTCGGCATGTCCCGTCATGCGTTCGGTATCCGCTATCGGTTTATGGCGTTGGGAAAGTTCGCGAATGTAGGGCGCGATCCCCCGAATATTCGTATAACGCACACCGTTGATATACCCACACGCGCCTACACCGAGCCCGATGCACGGCTGGTTGTCCCAGTAGACGAGGTTGTGCCGCGCGAAACGGTTCGGCTTGGCAAAGTTACAGATTTCATAATGTGTATACCCGTGCGTGGTGAGCGTGTCGATGGTGTATTGGAACATGTCTGCTTCGGTGTCTTCGGTTGGGAGCTGGAGTTCACCGGCTTGCCACCATTCATAGAACGGGGTTGTCTCCTCCATGACGAGATTATAGGCTGAAATGTGGTCGGGTTCGAGGGAGATCCCTTCGTTGAGGGTGTGCTGCCATGCCGCCATCGTTTGGTTTGGGAGTGCGAAAATGAGGTCGATGTTGATGTTCTCAAAACCGCCTTCGCGGGCGAGGCGATAACTCTGCAGGAATTCGGCGACGGTGTGGATCCTGCCTAACTGCTTCAAGGTCTCGTCTTGCATGGCTTGCAAACCGAAACTGAGCCGATTCACGCCGTTATCCCGCATCACTCGTAACTTCTCACCATCAATGGTTCCTGGATTGCATTCCACAGTCATCTCGGCGTTCGGTGTTATTTGGAAATGCTGATGTATATCCGTAAACAGTCGTGCCAAAGCGTCCGCAGAGAGGATAGAAGGCGTGCCACCCCCGATGAAAACCGTTTGCAGAGGCTCGGTTTCAGCGGCATAGCGTTCCATTTCTGTGCGGAGTGCAGTTAAATATGCTTTCGCTTCCTCTTTATGGAAGGTATAGGTATTGAAAGCGCAGTAGTAGCACTTCGTCGCACAAAAAGGGATGTGAATATAGACAGAAGAAGCGGTTTTAGGAAGATAGTTCATACTGTTTGTAAGACCCGGTGCGGTTAGAAACCGCACCTATCGGACCTGGGGAGTGTCGAATTCCAGTCCGACTCGGATTGCCTCGCCGCTATCGGCGTAAGAGAACGCTTCGTTAATATCGCTGAAGGAGAAGGTATCGGAGATGATCTTGTGGAACGGATACTTGTCTCGTGTTCGACTGAGGAAATCGAGGGCGCGCGGGATAACCCACGGCTCGTAGACGATCACACCGCGAATGGCTTTACTGCAGCGGACAATGTTGCCGGGATCAATCTCAGTGGGGAATCCGAGATTGATGTTGCCGATCCAGAGATAGCGTCCACCCCAACGGAGCATCTCTACGCCTTCTGCGAGGACCCGCGGCGACCCGACAAACTCAGCGACAAGGTCTGCGCCGATGCCACGTGTCTGATCGAGGACGTATTCAACCCGGGATTTCATGTCAATTTCGTCGACGTTGAGGGTCTCGTCCGCGCCGAACGCCTGGGCAAGTGCCAAACGTGCGGGGAGTCGATCGAAAACAATGATTTTTCCCGCGCCCATCTCCTTCGCTACAGCGGTGGCGTAGAGTCCGAGTCCACCGGCACCCTGGATGACCACAGTATCGCCGAGTGTGATGCCGATCTGGTTCAGTCCGTAAATGACTTCAGATAAGGCACAGTTGATGGGGGATACGAGTGCGTCCGGGAGTGCATCGGGTACCTTGAACACCCAATGCCCGGGTTTCATGTAGTAGTACTCGCCATAAGCACCGTGAAAGTGAGGTGGCTGTTCGCTGGAGACCCCGAGCCAATCTCGGTAGCGGTTGGGACATCCCGGTTTTCCGTTGAGACACACCCAACAGTGTTGACACGGTTTGAAGTAGGAATAGGCGATGCGGTCGCCTTCGGTTAAGGGTTGTCCCATGCTATCCATTGTGATGTTGCGTCCCATGGCTTCGATCGTGCCGATCATTTCGTGTCCGAGCACTTGGGGGATACCGCTCTCGATTTTGGGTCCGTGTCCACGCCAAAAATGCAGATCGGAGCCGCAGATGTTCGCCATACTGATCCGGACGAGTAGATCATCGGGCGTAACGGATGGAATCGGGTATTCCCGGAATTCCATGGGTGTTTGCGCTTCTGTAAAAACGGCGACTTTTCCAGTTTTCATGTTTTTAATTTTCCTTGGGGTTCGATGAAGCGAGTTGGGGGTTTGATGTTCATCTCCGTAGAGCCGTCCCAAACGTTGTTTGGGACTTCGCGCCTTAGGTTTTGGAGATATCCAGAAGATAACCGTTCTTAATCTTTCCTTAATACTCATTAAAGTTGACGACTTTCCAGCGTCCATCAATTTGTTCGGTGTTGATAATGACGTTTCGGGTGTGAGTTATTGTGCCTCGTGTTGTGATGGTGAGCTTATAGTTGAATAGGACGTGGGTTGGTTCCTCTTCTTTTCCAATAGGTTCGTATTCGATTTTCGGCATCTCCTCCATCTGTTGTCCTGGCGACCGGACTTCACGCACGCGAGCGATTTCGTCTTCCAATTTTTCTGCCGCGAGCCCATGGCTGAGTTGTAACGCTGCCGCTTGATGTGCCCGCTGATAGTAGTTATAGATGAAATCTTCGCTGACCGCTTGCGGTGTGTTCCTGTTTGAACACGCGAGTATTAACAGGATAGAAAGTAGGAAATATTTAGATTTCATTGTGTTTATTTTTTCGCACGGATCATCGCAACGTTGAAAATACGGCGTTCGTAGCCGTGCGCGGGACTGTTTGCGACTCTTCCGAGTGCCCATAAGGTTGAGGAGCTGCCCCCATCGAAGTTAATGGCATGTTTGATGCCGAGTTCGCTGAAAAACGTTCCCATCTGATAGAGCGTCATTCCCATACTGTACCCCGGCTGCCTGCCGTCGACAGCGATGAGGAACAACTTTTCATCGTTAAATCCGAGGGCACTGCGCGGGTGACGGGACGCGGCATTCCGATGCCGGTAGGCACTCCCACCGCGTGACTCACCAAACGCGATGAGTTCAGGCTCGACCTTACCATCTCGGACAAGCCGCAAGTTCCCACCAATCCCCTGCTGAACGTGCTGCCATGTTTTCGGTGTGAGGGCGATTTCCAATGTGCCCGCTGTGGCTTTGACAATTTTATCTGTCCAGTCTCGCGCCAAACGCGGTTCCAGCGCAAGCACAATCCCATCAAACGGAATGACACTGTTGCCGCGCGGGTTTACACCTGTGACGACAAATCTACTCGTGTATTTTCCGGTCAGTGGAAGTTCAATTTGTCTAAGCGTAAACTCGTAGCATCGACGCGTTAAAGTTCTGCGTCCAAAACGAGGTGTATAAATTACAGAGGGACACGATGAATCACAAATTTGGTTAACCGCATCGATCAGAAGCGTGTCGCCTGCAATCTTGAGTCTACCGTTGAGTTTGACTCTATCCAAAAGAAACTCGCCATCAGGCGTTACGCCAAAACTCGTCTCCCCCCACGGGGATGGTGGCGAATATCCCCATCTATCCAGGGGTGTGGAGATACTGACCAGTTCACCGTTTTGGATATGCAGGTTGAACATCATACCGCCGCGTCCGCGGTTGTCCTCTCGGATGCCGAAACTGCCGTTGACCCCTGCGAGCGGTAGCACGTCCTTCTCCATGAGTCGTCTTGTCGCATCCGTGATGGTTTCACGTCCTAAGATTTGATCGTTGGCAAGTTCAACATCGAATCGGAGGTTACTCGCCGTGCGGTCCATCTCTGCAATATAGACCGCTGCGCCACCCGTCCACCAATACCGAAGCAGTCGAAACCCTTTGGGCCATCGATCGTTTTGGAGTTCATCGCGCCGTTTAACAGTGTCAGGAAAAACCTCTCGGTCTTTGCTGCTGTTAGCACCGATACGGAAAAACGGGTGTTCCCGTGCGCGTAAGGCTCCAATCACCAAAATAAAAATTAGGATCAGCGCGCAGACGGTAATGAGTCGCGTGATGTCAGGTCTGTTTTCTTTCATCATTTGTCTGGAATATGTTAAGGGTTCCTGATCATGACATGGACAGATATTCTTTCTGGTGCAGTATCGCTTCTACAGAGATTATAGCATATTTTCTGTGGATAGCCAAATATATCTTATACCATTTACGACTTGTGCTAATTAACATGTCATTTCTTCTGTTTTCACAGGTGTTTAGTTTTATGAAATATAGAACTTACGCATCTAATCTCAAAGGAAATATCACGCCGAAATGAGAACCCTACAAGCTGGACTGAAAAATCGCATCAAACCTCCGCCTTTGCTGTGCAGCTTGCACGTCTCTGAAACGCTCCACTGGCAATTCTGGTGCTTACTTTGTCTCTGTTGCATTGTTCAAGCAGTACAACTGACAATGGCAGGGTATAGTCACACAAAACCGTATTACCCTCCTGATATCCCCGACAGCGCGAAACATGAGCGTAAACTCGCGGCACAGCAGACGAGAGGATTTAGTCTGGTCCGAAAAAGAAAAAAAGGTTGACTGCCGTCTCTATGTTCGGCTATAATTAACGCAATCAGATCGATCGCGATCACCTCAAGATACTGCATCAGCCCTCTTGAGAGGCTTCACAGCAAAGGAGATAGACGAATGAAAACCGATACTGATACGAAAAGAAACCAAAACCCTTATATCCCTACAGAAAAAAATATAGATTACCCTGATACCGATGGAGAACAGATGGCAGCAAGTGATGAACATAGGCGGCAGCTCATACGGACTTTACAAATCCTTGAGGCACATTTCAAAGAACACCCCGATGTCTATATTTCTGGTGATATACTGATGTATTATGTGGAGGGGTTCCCTCAAAAGGTCGTCGCACCGGATGTGCTGGTCACTTTCGGCATCGGTCGGCAATCGCGCCTGACTTACAAGGTCTGGGAGGCGGGTAAGGTTCCTGATTTCGTGATGGAGTTCAGCAGTAAAAACACGTATCAAAACGATCTGACGGTTAAGATGTCGCTTTACGCATCGTTGGGCATCCAGAATTACTTTCTCTATGATGCGGAAGGTGTGTATCTGCCTGAGCCGCTGATGGGGTTTGCGTTATCTGGGGGTGTGTATGTTCGAGTGTCTGGTGGAGATGGAGTGGGTTTGCCTGCCTCGGTGTTGGGTTTAGATTTTCACATCATTGCGGGGGATTTAGAGATTTACGATCCTGTTGTGGATGAATGGCTTCGGACTCCTGCGGAGGCTGCGGAGGCACGTGCTGCCGAAGAGAGCATTGCCCGCCAGACTGCTGAAACACGTGCTGCCGAAGAGAGCATTGCCCGCCAGACTGCTGAAACACGTGCAGAAACCGCTGAAGCGGAGGCTGCCGAACTTCGAGAAGCACTCGCACGTTTACAAGCACGCCACTGAATGGTCGGATGTCAAGCAATTTTTGTATATGTAACCCAAGTTGCCAGTGATAGCCTTGTTATTTTTTCCGGTGTAGCATAGACTTTTAGTCTGTGCATCTTCGCACCCAAAATTGCACAGCACACATCACGTTTTTCGCTGAAAACGATGCGCGTGCCCCTAAATCAATAGGTGGCAACTTAGATTATTTCTGAGTTCTGTGATTTCTAATGTCAAGATGCTTTGAGACCGATACCTGTGAGGATCGAAACTGTCATATCGCCTTCTTGGATGATACCTGTTTCTTGAAATTTCTGATATGCTTTAACGACAACAGCCGATGTCGGTTCCACATAAATCCCTTTGACGGCAAGCAGTTCCATGCCTTCCTCAATCTCTGCGTCGTTGACTGTGGTAAATGCGCCGTTCGAGAAATGGAGTGCCTCCAAAATATTGTCGCCTCGGATGGGGAGTTCAGCAGTGATGCCTTCGGCAAGTGTTTCTCCAGTTTGTTTCATTCTTGAGATGGACGTTACGTTTTCAACGTCCGCATTGTAGATTGGGCAACAGACATCGGGTTGAACGCCGAGAAGCCGAGGGACATCTTCAATAATCCCTTGGGTCTGCAATTCACGAAATCCGATAGAGAGACCCAAATAGATGCTCCCGAATCCGACTGGACATAAGACGTGTGTCGGGGCGCGCCACCCGAGTTGTTCGGTAATCTCATACGCGAGCGTCTTTGTGCCTTCCAAGAAAAACGGATGCCAATTGTGAGAGGCATAGCAGGTAGTTTCCGCGGCGAGTTTTACTGCCTCTGTCGTCGCTGCGCGGTTTCCTGCTACCAGTTTTAACTCGGCACCATAGGCAGAAATCTGTCTCAATTTGCCTTTCGAAGTGGACGCAGGGCAGTAGATGGTGCAGCGGATACCTGCTCTGGCACTGTAGGCGGCTATCGCGGCCCCGGCATTGCCCGATGAATCCTCAACAACGGTCTCAACACCGAGTGATTTGAGATGCGTGAGCAGGACGGATGCCCCTCGGTCCTTATAGGAGCCGGTCGGACAGAGATAGTCCAATTTTACGAAGTGTTCAGGTGCGTTAGTATCGAGTGGCACAAGCGGTGTCATGCCTTCGCCGAGTGTGATAATCTCTGTCTCCTTACCGATCGGCAATGCTTCACGATACCGCCAGAGCGACATCGCTGCTGGGACCCGTGCATTCGGCAAGACGCGTGGATCCGAGACGAGGTTCAGCGCGCCTCCGCACTCACACTTATAGCGTAACGGTGAGATTTGATAGGTGTTGTTACATTTGGCACATTGGTATTGCATATTGCAGTGTTTTTGCTGCTTTAGCAGGATGCGGGGGCAATAATTTAAAAACTATTTTAAGATGAGCATCCGCCGGGTTTGCTGGAAAGCGGGTGTTGTCAGTTGATAGAAATAGACCCCACTTGCCACCCTTTCGCCTAAGTCGTTACGTCCATCCCAATACGCTGCTCGCTCGCGACTATTATAGAAGCCTGCGGATTGGAAACCGAGCGAAAGCGTGCGAACCAACTTACCCGTTGTATCGTAAATTGATACCGATACCAGACTGTTTTCGGAGAGTTGATACGGAATCCATGTTTCTGGGTTAAACGGGTTCGGGTAGTTCTGCAACAGAAGACTCTGTTTCGGGGCACCAATACCATCCAACGCCACATTCAGAACGGCATTTGCAAGATTCATAGGATTCACAGTGAAATTGAATCTTTCTGAGACGATATTTCCGTGGGTGTCCGTTACGGTTAATTCCAACCTATCCCCGAGTTCCACAACGCCCCGGTAGTTGAGGTCAGCGGTAGCAGCAGCAAAATAATTATGACTGCGCACTCGAGTTGTCATAACGGTATTCGTCCGTTTGTTGCGGATAGTAACGAGATACCCGTTAAAGTGCTGTGTGCCGCTTAGATACCCGCTGACAACGAACGCCCATGTCTGATAGCGGGTGACGGCGGGGGCTGCGGCGGCATCCACCCGATTTGTCCACTTTGTTCCGGTGAAGACGATATCACGTGTTTGTGGTATGTTGACGATGTATCCTTTTGCGCCTTCAATTGGGAATCCATCGTCAGGTGCGTTCGGCGTCCATCCAACGAACTGTTGGTTCGCGGCATCAAGCGTAACAACCGTTGTCGCCCCTGTCTTTACTGCGAGCGATCGCGCTGTCATCTCGATCGTCGGTTTCAAGGGGACAGATAGCATGTTCAAACCTTTAGAGAGGCGCGTGGAGAAAGTATTGCCCAAATCTTTCTCGCTTAATTGTGTTGTCGGTCTGCCGACGAAACCGTATCTCTGTCCGTCTGTTAAGTCATAATAGCCGACAAGACTTCCATCCTGATTCACATTTCGGACGACGGTGCGAACACTGCCTGGGAACCGCAATTCTTGCAGGGTGCCATCCGGCAGACGGAGATAGGACCGCAGAATATCATTTGCAGCTTTGGCTCTGAAGCCGACAACACCGGCATCCGTGATAGTATTCACAAATAGGAATTCAAGGTTCGGCATTTCTGGAAGGTCGATAGTCGTAAAACTGCCGTCGGGGTGACGTATGAACCCATGAAACCTTCCATCGGCATCCACGTAGCTGCCGACGACCGCACCTGCGGTGTTAACAAAGTCCCCGTAAGTGTTGACAGCACCGGGGACTGTAATTGTCAGCTCCCCTGAGAAGGCGTGGGAGACTCCCGCGGCATCGACGATGTTACCACTCAATGCCCCGGTTTCATCACTAAGACCGTAGATATGGGTTTCGGCTGCCCCGGGAAAATCGTATTGCTGCAGTTCGCCACCTTCTAAAATAACACCGTGGTAAACGCCATCTATATCTTTGTAGTGTCCGGAGGCTTTTCCAGCGTTGTCGAGTGCATAGAAATAGGTATTCAGGGAACCCGGAAAATCATATGTAGTGAAAACACCGTCTATCAATGTGAAACCGATGGTTTTCTCACCGTCAAGACTTCGCGTGTTGCCTGCGTAGTCTCCGAAGTCGTTGCTTGCTGACACTTCCAAAAAATCGACACCCGGGACTTCAATACTCTCAAAAGTATAGGCATCGCTAACGGGTACGACACTGAGGACCTCGTCTACTGGTGAAAGGGTGTCCGCTGTTACAGGTCTGGCAATAAAGCCATGCACGCTTCCATCGGCTGACGTATAGTGCCCGACGACAGAGCCGTCCTGATTAATATTATAGCCTTCCGTGGAAACGCTGCCCGGAAAGGTCAGTTCCTGTAGCCCGTCCCGGAATGTACCGACATGCGTGCGCGGGATATCTTCCACCTGTTTGGATCTGCCAATGATAATTCCCGCATCGTTGATACCGTGCACAAACATGTATTCCAGAGTTGCGGCGCCTGGGAGGTCAATAGATACAAACTTACCATTCGGGGAACGTGTGTATGGATGATATATCCCATCAGCATCTATGTAGCTGCCGACGAGCCGGCCCGCCGCCACAAAATCAGCGAATGTTTCCAATGCCCCGGGTGCCTCAACGATGGTGTCACCTATGAACCCACGGCGAACGCCAGCAGCATCGGTAAAATTCCCTGTCAGTGCACCCGTCGCATCAGAAATACCGTATATCTCCGTTTCGACGGCACCTGGGAAATCGTATTGTCGGAGTTCGCCATTTAGCAAAACGACCCCATGGTGAAGACCTTCGCTATCCTCGTAGTGTCCAGCGGCTCGTCCATCATTACCGAGCGCGAAGAAATAGGTGTTCTTGGAACCCGGGAAATCGTAGGTCATAAATTCCCCATCAATGAGCGTAAAGGCGACCCTCTTTTGACCATCGGCACTTTTTGTATAGCCAGCGTAATCTTCAAAGTCGCTACTCGCCGCCACGGCTAAAAACGCTACACCCGGAACATCAATGCCCTCAAACGTATAATTGAGATCGGTAGGTGTGGCAACGGGTTGATCGTCGACGGGGGCATCGGTGTCCGTTACGGGTCTGGCAATGAACCCGTGTCTGCGTCCATCGGTGGATTCATAGTGTCCGACGATGGAACCGTCCTGATTGATGTTATAGCCCTCCGTGCTGACGCTGCCCGGAACGCTAAATTGATTGAACCCACCCCGGAGGGTGCCGACGAGCGTGCCCGGGAGGGCATCTATCGGTTTGGTTCGGGCTACGACAGTCCCTGCATCGTTGATACCGTACACAAAAAAGTATTCCAGATCTGGTGCCTGTGAAAGGTTGAGAGGTATAAACTGTCCTGTCGGGGTACGCACATAAGGTTGAAATAACCCCTCAGCATCCACGTAGCTGCCCACCATACCGCCGCTTGAGTTCACGAAATTGGTATAAGTTGCCGTTGCCCCGGGGAACTCAATGATTTCGTCCCCTGAGAATCCATGGCGAACGCCAGACGCATCTGTAAAATTCCCTGTCAGTGCGCCTGTCGCATCAGAAATACCGTATATCTCCGTTTCAACAGAATCTGGAAAGTTGTATTCCCGCAACTCACCATCTTTTAGGATGACCCCGTGGTAAAGACCGTCGCTGTCTTGATAGTGTCCGGCGGCTTGTCCATTATTACCGAGGGCATAGAAATAAGTGTTCTGTGAACCGGGAAAATCGTAGGTCGTAAAAACACCATCAATCAGCGTAAAGGCAACTTCTTTTTCACCATCAGCACTCCGCGTGTAGCCGGCGTAATCTTCAAAGTCGCTACTCGCCGTCAACGCTAAGAAATCTACACCCTCAACGTCAATCGTCTCAAAAGTATAGTTAGCAGATATGCCAACGGGTTCATCGGTGACTTGTGCAGCGGCGTTAATTAGGAAAAGGGAATTGAGACATAAGAACAACGTAAACGTGTAAAACAAAAAATTGGTTTTAATAATATGAGTATGCATAACGAAATCCCTTTTTATAGTAAAGTTTAGAATTAGTTGGACACTTCACACCGGCGAGGTTAGAAACCTCGCCTACCGGGGAAGGGAGCATGTCTATTTATTTTTAGGATCCACAACGGGTCGGTGGATAAAGTTGGGTTTCACTGGACTTCTGAAACTATACACGCTCATTTGGCTCCGAAGCGTATTTGGATACCGCGCCCACCTGTTCTCAGAGTCGTTCAACCCAACCTACGGGATTGAAAGTTGTTTGGTGTATTACGTCTGTTCCTAAGAGATAGATGCGGTTAGAAACCGCATCTACCAAGGAAGGACGTAAGTGCTATACAGATTGACGCTATTTTACAATAACGAGCCGCCGGGTTTGCTGGAAAGCGGGTGTCGTCAACTGGTAAAAATAGATACCACTCGCAACGCGTTCACCCAGGGCATTGCGTCCATCCCAATACGCCGCGCGTCCCTGACTGTTGTAAAAGCCTGCGGATTGCAAACCGAGCGAAAGCGTGCGAACCAACCGACCCGTCGTATCATAAATGGATATCGATACGGGGCTGTCTTCCGAGAGGTGATACGGAATCCACGTCTCTGGGTTAAACGGATTCGGATAGTTCTGCAACAGGAGATTCTGCTCGGGTCTACCGATGCCATCAAGTCTAACAGACAAGACCGCGTTTGCGAGATGTTCAGGGGTCACTTTAAAACCGCGGGTTTGTGATTCAACATTTCCATTCGGACCGATGACGCGTAACTCAATCACGTCTCCAACTTTGACGACGCTGCGTCGCGCTAAGTCGGCGGTTGCAGCGGCGAAATAATCACCCACCACTGAGGCCGTGATCACGCTGTCTGTTCTCAGGTTACGCACGATGACTTGATAGCCATCAAAAGTTGGTTTACCTTCCAAATGCCCACTCACAACGAATGCCCACGCTTCTTGGGTACCCCCCCTATCGCCCCTTATCAAGGGGGTAATAGCAGAGGGTGCGGCAGCGGCTTCCGTTGTTTCGGTGGGATCCGTCCACGGTGCGCCAATGAAGGCGAAGTTACGAGTTTTTCGCACACTGACGATATAGCCCTGCCCACCTTCAATTGGGAAACCGTCATTCGGCGCGTCTGGTGTCCATCCGACGAAACGTTGTTTTGTCACATCAAATGCGATGATAGTTGTCGCTCCTGCCATAGCGACAAGGGCCTTGGCATTCATCGGTGTTGCGGGTGCCAATGGCACAGAAATCATATTCAACCCTTTAGACAGGGTGACGGTGTAGATATTGCCAAAATGATCGCCCTCTGCTTTGGGAACGAGTCTTGCGATG
Organism: Candidatus Poribacteria bacterium; assembly: GCA_009839745.1. NCBI lineage: Bacteria > Candidatus Poribacteria > Candidatus Poribacteria bacterium. The sequence goes on along the minus strand of VXPE01000130.1, from coordinate 3,498 downwards.
AACCCGTGTCTGCGCCCATCTGCTGAATCATAGTGCCCGACGACAGAACCGTCCTCATTAATATTCCAGCCCTCCGTGCTAACAGCCCCAGGAAACTGCAATTCTTGTAGATTGAGGGGGCTGCCGACATAGGTGCGCGGGACATCACCCACCGCTTGCGCTCGTCCAATGACAGTCCTTGCACTGTTGAGACCGTGCAGAAAAAAGTATTCCAGATTTAGTGCGTTTGGAAGGTCAATAGACAGAAATCTGCCCAGCGAACTACGCATGTATGCATGATATATCCCTTTAGTATCCACGTAGCTGCCCACGATATGGCCCGTCCAACTCACAAAATCGGAATAAGTTGCCGATGCTCCGGGGACCTCAACGATTGTGTCTCCTGAGAACCCACGACGAACACCAGACGCATCTATAAAACTACCCGTCAGTGCTCCCGTAGCATCACTATACCCGTATATCTCCGTTTGAATAGCACCCGGGAAATCGTATCGCCGCAGTTCGCCATCTTCTAAGATAACACCGCGGTAAAGCCCATCGCTATCTTGGTAGTGTCCGGCGGCTCGCCCATCATTACCGAGTGCATAGAAATAGGTGCCTTGCGAGCCGGGAAAATCATAGGTCGTAAAAACACCATCAATCAGCGTAAAGGCGATATCTTTTCCACCATCAGTACCCCGCATATTGCCTGCGTAATCAAAAAAGTCGCTACTGGCAGTTACCGCTAAAAAATCTACACCCGGAACGTCAATACTCTCAAACGTATAGTTGAGGTCAGGAAGTGGTCGTATATGCGTCGTTTGTAAGGGCCTGGCGATAAATCCACGTGTACGTCCATCGGCTGAGGTATAATGTCCGACGACAGAACCATCCTGATTGACATTCCAACCTTCCGTGCCAATGCTGTCCGGAACCTTCAATTCTTGTAGGTTGAGCGGGTTACCGACATAGGTGAGCGAGACACCATCCGCTCCTTTCGCTCTGCCAACGGCAGCCAGTGCATCGTTGATACCGTGCAGAAAAAAGTATTCCATATTTGGTATTTCTGGAATACCCAGAGTTGCGAAACTACCTCCGGGACCACGCAGATATGCATGATATGTGCCTTCAGTATCTACGTAGCTACCCACGATATTGCCTAATCCGCTTACAAAATCGGCATAAGTTTCCGATGCCCCCGGGAACTCAACGATTGTCTCCCCTGAGAACCCACGACGAATACCAGACGCATCCGTAAAATTACCCGTCAGTCCCCCGGTTGAATCACTATACCCATAGATCTCCGTTTCAACAGAATCCGGGAAGTTGTATTCCCGCAACTCACCATTCTCTAAGATGACACCGTGGAAAAGACCGTCACTATCCTCGTAGTGCCCCGCAGCGAGTCCATTATTACCGAGTGCGTAGAAATAGGTGTTTTTCGCGCCCGGAAAATCGTAGGTCGTAAAAACACCGTCAATGAGCGTAAAGGCGACCATTTTTTTGCCATCAGCACTCAGGGTGTTGCCAGCGTAGTCCTCAAAGTCGCTACTTGCCGTCACCGCTAAGAACTCTACACCCTCAACGTCAATCGTCTCAAAGGTATAATTGTCGCTGACGGATTCGAGAATTTGTGCAGGTGTGTTGATTAGGAAAAAGGCATTAAAACATATCAACAGCATGAACGTGTAAAACAAAAAATTGGTTTTCAAACGAGTGTACATAACACAAACCTTTCTAAAGTATTTTCTTCAAAGATAAAAAACAATAGATCAGATACCCTATCTTGCGGGATGACGCTTGTATTTGAAGTAACGCAAGTTAGAATAATACGCTAAAAGCGAGAACTGGGTGTCCTGATACATTTAGACATCCTAAAAAGTATGTAACATTTTCCGAAAAAAGGCAAGGAAAATCTCATCTGTTTTCTTGAATTTCTTCCTGCTACGCGGGTGTGAAAGTTATTCATCCCAAGGTAATGGCACACCTAACCGTTCACTGACCCCGCGTGCAGATTCCTGTTCCATCTCACCGTAACGGATGCCGTCACGCCGGTGTTGTTCCGTGCGTTCGGTTTCGATCCCACCCGGTAGAAGTGCTCTGTCTGTCCCCGGCATCGGCTCGTATGTTTCACGGACATCATGCACCATACGGTCGACTTCCGCGTGGAAAACAGCGGAGGGTACCACGGATTCGATGTCTATCGCGAGGACCATTCCGCCCATACCCCCGCCACTCCATTTTGCGGTATCTTCGGGTGGGGGTTCAGTGAAACCCGTTAGCGCGCCACCGAGTAGGCTTGCTATGGCGGTGTAGCCGATACTTTTGAAGAAAGCCGCTGGAATCACTGACAGGAGGGCATCGAAATCGGGACCTCGTTGATAATCCGCCATGATACAGGTCGCTGCGTCGAGCACAACCGGGGGTTCCTCGTCAGAGGGAATAGCGAAACAGATCGGCGGGTTGCCGTAATAGCCGAGTTGCGGTTTCGGATTTTGGTTGCCAGCGTTGCCTTGATTCTGATACCCTTGCACTGAGAAACCGATACAACCTGACGCATTACAGATTCGTGCATAGTGTCCAGCAGACCCGTAGTGTCCAATATAGCGGACGAGCCCCATCCCAATGCCCACTGCTTTCGCTTTAGTGATAGCATGTTCAGTGGCACGCACCATCGGAAGATAGCCAAGTGTGCCATTTCCATCAAGCACAACAGCCGTTGGGGTTTCACGGATGACACGGATATCAGGATTGGGATTGAAACTTCCGTTTTCAAAGCCTCCGCAATATCCGTTGACGGTTCGGGTGCCGTGACTGCGGACACCTCGTAAGTCGGAATTGACGAGCAAACGGCTGATGAGTGCGGCGTGTTCGTGTGTGATGCCTGCTTTTTCAAAGCAAGCAGTAGAGAAATTGAGAAGTCGATCTTCGTCCACGTGAACGAAGGCTTCTGGTGGTCTATTCATACCAGTCTCCTGTTTTTTGTCGTAGCACCAAGTGGTTTTGGAGCTTTCAGCTAAAGGGAAGGCTTCACATCTATTCCTCTCCCAAGGTCGGTTTAATTTCCCAGAGCAATACTGTGCCGTTAGTACTTCTGGTAGCGATCGTCTTGCCTAATGTTCCTTTACCGAGCCGTGCGATTGCGCCTTCAGGTGATAGCACCCAACGCCTAAAGGCGTGGGCTTCGGTTTCATAGACAGTGCGGTTTCCTTGAAAAGTCGACCGTCTTATTCCGTCTCCACCCGCGGGCGTTTCCCTATAGGTTTCTACAGGCATATCGTCAGGTGACGGCTATCCCTGCCCGCAATATGTTTACAGCAGCGTTTATATCCCTATCGTGGTGCGAACCACAGTTAGGACACGTCCACTGTCTATCTTTGAGAGTTAGATTTTCGTTGTGAAATCCGCAATCGCTACACGGTTTTGTCGTAGCCGTCCATTGACCCACTTGGAGCAACTTACGTCCATGTTTTTGACACTTATATTTCAATATTTGAACAAACTGGTAGAATCCAAGGT
>VXPE01000129.1 GCA_009839745.1 Candidatus Poribacteria bacterium | reverse complement strand
CGAGGTCCCCTCGCCCGCTGTCAAATGTCCCATTAATTATGGGTTTTACTATAATTATTCCTTGCGGTTCGGTTAGGGCAATTGGACGAATAATCTTATCTCCGTATATCCGCCTGCGTGTTTTTGCGAATCAGAATCAACGGTATGAAGCCCGTGTGGGCTTCCCCGGGTATGAATGCCGTGTGGCATTCCCCGGGGTATTTCTGCGTATTGTTGCAGGCTACCGTTTGGATTTAACGAAAACCTTTTTACTGAAAACTGATAACTGACTGCTAATTATCTCGCGGTTCGGTCAGGTGAACTGGGGATTTGATGCTCCTGCCCGTAGACCTGCCTGCGCCGGTGTTGCAAGCTACGGGTTCCGTCCAAATTCTTAGGGCAGAGACTCATACATTAAAAAAAGCTTTACGGGTAAGATATAGGGGTTACGGAAGCACGTCGTCAAGGAATGCATCCAAGTCGTCTTTCATCTTACGCAATTCCGCTTGATCGATATACATCATGTGTCCCGCCTGATAGTAAGCCGTCGTGATGTTATCCTGCAGGGATTCGTCAAGCCCCAAATGGCTGAAGGTATACTCTGATGCCAAAAAGGGTGTTGCTAAGTCGTAATAGCCGTTTGCGACAAAAACTTTCAGGGCAGGGTTCATGGTCATTGCGGCGCGAAGTGTATCGGAGACGTTGACGTATTCGTTCTGATGGTCGCCGTAGTCCCACGGGTGGACGCGGCGACTCAAGATTTCATAAGGGAGGTCGGATTCAAATTCAAGTTCATCTCGGACATACGCGTTGAGAGCGGCGGTATACGCGCCTTGCACGACAGCGGAACTCGGATCGTATTCGTAAGTTTCACCCGCTGCATCGCGGTCGATTCCCTTGTATCGGCTATCAAAACGTCCGACTGTGCGACCTTCATCTCGGAGCAACTCCTTGCAAAACCGCATAATGTTAATTCGCATGTCCGTGCGCTCAATATATTCGGGTGTAAGTCCAGTATACTTCGCGAGGTGTTGAACGATAGCGGCACGTTGATCTGGAGGCACAGCACTGCCCTGCATCAAAGCGAGGGTGTAATCACCCAGCGCGAACGCTTTCACCTCGTCCATGAATGCCTCAAATTCGCTATCGACTTCATCTAATTTGTCATGATAACGTGCAGTCGCTGCATAAGTGGGTAGATAGAGAATGTAGGGAAGATCATTGCCCGGTGCGAATCGGATTGTCTGGAAATTAAGCACGACTGAAACGAGCAGGATGGCGTTGAGATAAGCACCGTGTCGTCCCTGCAGATACCCCGCCAGCCCACCAGCCCGCGTTGTTCCATAACTTTCGCCGATGAGGAGTTTGGGGGACCCCCAACGTTTGTAGCGCCCCAGATAGAGCAAAATAAAATCGCCAACCGATTCAATATCCCGCTTGAAGCCGTGGAACTGTTTTGCCTCTTCACCCGGAACGGCTCTGCTGAACCCAGTGCTGACGGGATCGATGAAAACGAGATCGGTTTTGTCTAAAATAGAACAGTCGTTGTTCGTCAATTGATATGGCGGATGTGGCAATTCTCCGTCTTCGTCGGGTTTGACACACCGCGGTCCCAAGACCCCCAGATGTAACCATACAGATGAAGATCCGGGACCTCCGTTGAAGGAGAACGTTATTGGACGTTTGGATGTATCCTCTACATCGTCCCGTGTATACGCAATAAAGAAAACGGAGGCTTTCGGTTTTTCGCCTTCCTTGTCGATTTCCTCTTTCAGAACGAGTGTCCCTGCCGTGGCGGTGTAACGGATCTCCTCGCCATTGATGGTAACACTGTGATGCGTAACGGAGAGTTTATCTTCAGGTATATCGGGGTGTTTTCCTTCATCTTTCGTCTCTTCAGATCCTTTTTTTTGTTCTTGGCTCATGGTGCGTTCCTTTCTCTGTTTATGAACAAGATTTATGTAAATCGCCTTGGTGTTCAGTGCATTTATCAGAAATTGCGGTGTGCGAACCGTGTGGAAACATTATAGCATATTTGGCAAAAACAGGTATGATAAAAATCTCACGACAACGGCCTTCTATCGTCCATTTATAAAGTCGAACCTTTATTTTGACAAGACAAATTGATGAACCAGAGAACTTATGTGTTCCCTTCCATTTTTCCAACACCTGAGACTGAATTGGAAAACCACGTGATTTGCGTTAGCCCTCCAGGTACAAAATCATCTTTTCAAGAAAAAGGAGGATGCTCTCACAGAACACTGAATCCGAATTGGTAAACCGCACCTACCGAATCTGGAGAGCCCAAAATGCTAAAAAACGGAAAACTAAATGGTCCAGTCAAACCGCATAAAGCATTTGACCTTAACACGCCTTGATAACAGCAAGTTTTGGCTTGCAAGCTACGCCAAAAACTGCTAAACTCTATGGAAAGGAGACACACAATGAAGAAACCGATCCGCTTGGGGCTGATTGGCTGCGGCGGTATTGTGCAGAATACGCATGCCCGCGCCTATTGCTCGCTTCCAGAGACTGTCAAGGTTACTGCACTTGCGGATATTGTTCCTGAGAATCTGCAAAAGATTGGGGACATGTTCAATGTGCCTACAGAAAATCGCTATACAGATTATCGGGAAATGCTGGGACAGGCAACAATTGACGCCGTGACGGTTGCCACACCGCATTCATTTCATGCTGAGCAGGTAATCGAAGCGGCAGAAGCAGGTGTTGCTATTATCTCTGAAAAACCGATGGCGACGACGTTAGCAGAGGCGGATAGAATTTTGGAGGCAGTCCGCCGTAACAGCGTTCCTTATACGGTCGTGCATAACTATATCTTTACTGCCGGGATGCGAGCGGCGATGACGGAACTGGATGCCTTGGGTGAATCGCATTTCGGACGGAGCGTCGGTATGGGACTGAAACCGACAGATTTCTCGGCTGATCATCCGACCGCTGCATTCGCATGGCGTGCGAGCCGCGCCAAAGGTGGTGGCTGCATCATCGACACGAGTTATCATGAAATCTACGCAGTCTGCACACTGATGCGATCCCCAGTGCGGTATGTCGAAGCACGGGTGAAAACGATGCGAATTGACATCGATGTTGACGACCTCGCCATGCTCCTCTGCGAACATGAAAACGGTGCCGTCACCACGGTTTCGGGGGCGTGGTGCGTGCCCGGCACGGATTCCGGCTGGTGCGAGATGCACGCTGAAAACGGCTCTTTACGCGTCCGACATCGCCAAAATGTGAAGGACGCACTTCGGCGTTTCACGAGGGCAGATGGCTGGAAGGAATTGGATATCCCTGCTTTCAACGAGGCTGAGCAGAACGATGCCAGTGGACATGTCCGATACTTCACGGAGACCTTCAACGCCCTTGCTGCGGACACACCCCTACCAGTGCCTGCCGAGAAGGCGTATCACAACCTCGCGATTATCGAAGCCGCACGCAAGGCGACAACGGAACGCCGCGCTATTGAAATACAGGTGCCGTAGAGATACTCGACCTTTTCAACAAGGAGTAGAAATGAAAAAAGGTCCGCTATTTCACGTTTTGATCGTCCTAACGTTAGGACTCAGTTTAAACATGTATTGTTTCGCGCAGCAGCACACGGTCATCCTTGGCGCTAAATCGGACGCTGAATTTGACGCCGAAGAGGATATAAATACAACATTATGGCTTGCTGCTGGAGGGATCCTGGGAGTGGCGGGTAATCTTCCACTCGGTATTGTTGCTATGGGTGGTGCTTACCTCTACCAGCCTATCCCGCCTGTTGACCGACTTCTCGGTAAACCAGCGAACTATGTGAGTATCTATACCGATGCCTATAAAGCGCGAGCGCGAAGGCTACAACTGGAGGCAGCTGGGAAAGGGGCACTCGGGGGTTCGGCGGCGTTCTGTTTATTAGGGATGGTGCTTAATATAAAGCCGTGGGCAGACTGGGTTTTCTGGTAGCACAGCGGGGCAGGCACAAGACCTGCCCCTACGGGTGTTGCAGGTATTATCCACGTAAGAGGTGTCGCAAGGCGTTTGCGATAATGTCCTCTTCCCCCGCATTGAGGGTGTAGGCATTAATCACAACGGTTTCCTTGCCCTGCGTGTTCACCTTGATACGCGGGGTGCCAGCATCCAATTCGTGTGCGACCTGCGTAGCATCCTTACCACTAATGGCAGTATCAAACGTAACATGCAGATTCGACAGGGTATGGCTTCTCTCTTGGTAATGGACTTCGCACGATACCCCGTCGAGATTCTCAAGTCCCTGTGCAAGAACAGCATATCTCCCATCCTGTTCCTTTGACCGCGCCCCATGGTCGGTTGACAACCAGATGTCGATAGCCGTCACCAACCCGATAATCTCCTGCCGGTCTACTTTCATGCCACGTCCAACGGGTTTTGGTCCAATGAAGCCGTGCGCACGAACGATTTCGAGGAGATCCTTCCTACCACAAATAAACCCTGTAGAATGAGGGGCATTGAAATACTTGCCACCGAAACAGACGAGGTCGGCAGATTGGGCATTCCGCCGGAAGTAATCAAGCGGATAGATTTGAGCGGCAGCATCGGCAATCAATGGTAGATTGTGTGAGTGCGCAATCTCAATCGCTGTCTCTAACGGGACGGCGTTGCCCTGATTGGGTTGGATGAGATACGCGACTGCGGCTGTGTTCTCACCGATAGCATCCTTCAATGCTACCTCGGTGCAGCCGTTTTCGTCCCCTACAGATATGAGTTTACTCCCCGGAACCGTAAACGCGCGATCATAGCCGTAGTGCTGTATCCTCTGAAAAACGATCTCGTCCTTGAGTCCGGTGGTATCTGGAAGTTGTGCGCATTTGTCAGGGGCGTTTCCTGTCATGACCGCTGCGGATGCCAAGACGAGTGCGGCATAGCATCCAGCAGTAACATACGCGTCTTCAACCCCCAACTGTTCAGCGATGAATTGTCCCGATTTTTCGAGCAATTCCTCCATTTCGACGTAACTTTCATCCGCTTGGCGCATTGCGTCTCGGACGGTTGCCGAAGGTGTGGATCCGCCTCGGACGGTCTGGTTGCCTGTCGCATTAATGACGGGGCGTGCCCCGAGTTTTTTGTAGATGTTTCCCCAACCTGTATTCGCCATGAGAGTGCCTCCTTACGTAGGATTTCTCTATCACTCGAATGAGAAAGCGTTAACGGTTTCGGATATAAATCTAAACTTACTCTAATAGGAAACGCAGGATTTGTCAATGAAGTTTCTTTTGTGTCGAGGTTTAGAGGATCGTCAATTCGTCTTCTTCGCCACTCTCCTCCAGAACCGTCGTTAATTCCGCCGCGACCGCGCCGAAGGCTTCGGATTGTGGGGATTCTGGATGTCCGGCGACAATCGGCACGCCGATGTCCCCGGCAGTGCAAACTTCAGCATCAAGGGGGATTTGCCCCAAGAACGTAACGCCAAAGCGTTCACTGGTGTTTTTACCGCCATCCGCCCTAAAGATTTCTGTTTTCTCGTGGCAGTGCGGACAGATGAAGTAGCTCATGTTTTCAATGATACCGAGGATAGGTACACCGAGACGTTCGAACATGGCAACGCCGCGTCGAACATCGGCGAGAGCGACATCTTGTGGGGTCGTAACAATGAGCGCACCCGTGAGCGGAATCGCTTGCGTGAGCGAGAGGGCGACATCCCCTGTTCCCGGTGGCAGGTCAATGATGAGATAATCGAGTTCCCCCCAGTCCACATCGCTGAGAAATTGGCGAATGGCACTGTGTAACATCGGTCCCCGCCAGATCATCGCCTGCTCTTCGGGCACCATAAACCCAATCGACATGAGTTTAATGTCGTGCCGAACGAGCGGAATAATCTTACGTTCCGGGCTGGTCTTGGGTTGTTCTTGGATACCCATCATTGTTGGGATGCTGGGACCGTAGGCATCAGCGTCCATCAAACCGACTGCTGCCCCCGCATTCGCCAAGGAAATTGCGAGATTGGTAGCGACGGTAGATTTCCCGACCCCGCCTTTCCCACTGGCGACGGCGATTTTATACTTGATATTGGGTAATGTGATGTTTTGTTGCTGAGGTTGTTGTCGGGGAGCCGTTGGTTGTTGGGGTTGTCGACCCGAAATTTGTGAACCCGTAATTACCTTTAAGTCGGGATGTGCTTTCGCCGCAGTATCCGACGCGGATTTCGGTTTTTTTTTGTCGCCTTTTTTTAGAAACCTCATTTGGTTCTCCTATCGTTTTGTGCCTTGGATATCCAGAAGGTGTTGGGTGAATATCAATAATAACGTATCACATGAATGAGCGTCAACACTGCTTTATGTGACGCTATAATACAAAATAGTTTAACATTTTTTCTGACAATTTTGTATAATACGTATACGAAAAAAGCGCGTGATCTGATAGAGTTCCTAAATTTAATGCGAAAACTAAAGAATTATCAATTCATCGTCATGTATCTCGCGCATCGCCCCATTGTAAAGGAGTTTTCTATGAACATTCTAATGTTACGCCATTCCGCTGGCTTTGAGCACACTTATTTACCCGATGCAGAAGTCGCCCTGAAGCAAATTGGTGCAGCAAACGGTTGGAATGTCACCACAACACACCGATGCGACCGAATTAACGCCGAAAACCTTGAAAACCAAGACATCCTCGCATTCGCAACGACAGGTAATCTTCCGTTTGATGACGCTCAGAAAGAGGCACTGTTGAGTTTTGTGCGGAACGGCAAAGCCTTCTTCGGCATCCACAACGCGACAGACACCTGCTACGACTGGCCCGAATACGGTGAGATGCTCGGTGGCTATTTCGCCGGACACCCATGGCATCAAGAAGTAAACGTGATCGTGGAAGACGGGAACCATCCAGCCACGCGTATGCTCGGGAGCAACTTCAAGGTCGTTGATGAAATCTACACGTTTAAAGATTGGGATCGCTCCAAAACACGGGTCCTGATGCGTTTGGACAACGATTCCATCGATCTCTCTCGCGGTAATCGTGAAGACGATGATTACGCACTCGGTTGGTGCCATACCTACGGAAAAGGACGCGTGATGTATACGGCACTCGGACATCCCGATGCCCTTTGGAACGAAGAATGGTTCCATGAACACATCATAGGATGTCTCAAATGGGCGGGTGGATTGGAAGATTAGTTGCCATCCGATCCTACGATAAACATTTCTCCGTTAGGCGCGCTGTGTGAGCGCGCCTCCTCAATTTTGTTTGGGTTAACTGGATATAACGCCTGTGGCTCGCAGCAGCGTTTCCTGGACCAACAGTTCGTGTGATACCGGACGGTCAGGAGGTTGTGTTCCTGCGAGGGTCGCTAAAAACGCGTCAAGCTCAAGTTCATAGGTGCGCTGACGGCTCTCGCCATCTATCTCAACAATCTGCTCACCTTGTGAATATCCATCCTTCGCTTCCTCTAAACAGAGCCGAATCGTCAATCCGGGTTCAAAAGGTTCAACGATGATAGCACTCCCGTTGCTCCCATAGACTTCAAATCGACGCGCAACGGGTCTCGGTTCCAAAGCGGAAATAGAGATGAATGCCATCGCTTTCTCAAATTCATAGACAGTTAGGGTATTATCCTTGAAAGGTTCGAGCGAACCGCCATCGTTTCGGAGGAAAGCGGTCACTTGCTCTGGTCGCCCGAGGAGCCAAAGCACTTGGTCGAGTACATGCCCACCCAAATCAAAAAAGATACCGCCGACGTGTTGGCTGATACGCGCACGTGACGCATGCGGAATATTGGTTGACATGTGTGCGCGAACGGAAAAAACATCCCCTAAAAAGCCAGATTTAACCCACTCTGCGACCTGTTTAAAGGCGGAGTGATACCGCAACATATAGCCCATCTGGACGTGTAAGGATTTCTCTTGGGCGGTGTTGATGACGCGCTGCCACTGCTCCCAGTTTTCACCAGCGGGCTTGTCGTACCAGACGTGTTTGCCAGCGTTTACAATCTGCTCGGTCTGATCCAAACTTTCAGCGTTGTTGCCTTCAGAAGCAACCGCAACAATAGTCGCGTCGTCCAACATTTCTGCCGCATCTTCAAACCAGTGAACATCGGCAAACGCTCCTTCGCCGGCTTGAAGTTTTTCGCGTTGTTCCGTGTCGGGTTCAAATATACCTGCGACCTCGACATCAGGATTGACAAGCATCGCCTGTAGTTTCCCGCGTGCGTGTCCATGTTTGGTTCCGTATTGTGCCATCCGTATTTTCGCCATCGTTCATCTCCAGAATCTGAAATTTGCAATGTAGTGCTATCTGGTTATTATACGAACACGAGATCGAATGTCAAGGAATATTTGCTGTATCAAACATCGGTTGATTTTTCTTACTGAGTATGTTTGAATATTGTTCATTAGATTTGTGTTTTCTACTATCACATCATTGATTTATCCGCAATTCTTTACATTTTATTTTTGAGGGACACTATGAAATATAGTATACAGTTTTGTGCTTTGGTTGTTTTAGCGATATTGTCTATATCTCTAATAGCTGGTGCCAATGCGGAAGTCGAAGAAGTTGTTAAGATGGAAGAGGTCGTGGTTACGGCTCGTAAGCGCGAGCAGCGATCTTTTGAGGTGCCGCTTTCGGTTTCGAGCATTCAGGGAGAGAAGTCCAACACCTTACGTGCGTCAGGGATGGATGTCCGTTTTTTGTCGAACAGAACCCCGAGTTTACAGATAGAATCATCATTCGGACGTATCTTTCCACGCTTTTATATCCGCGGACTTGGGAATACGGACTTTGACCTGAACGCATCACAGCCAGTTTCAGTCCTCCACGACGGCGTTGTGCTCGAAAACGCTCTGTTGAAAGGATTTCCTGCCTTTGATTTAGATCGGATTGAGGTGCTGCGGGGACCACAAGGGACCCTGTTTGGACGCAATACGCCTGCGGGTATCGTGAAGTTTGAATCGGCACGTCCTACGCAGACACTGGATGGGTACGGGCGGTTAAGTTACGGACGATTCAATAGCAGTAATTTTGAAGGAGCTGTGTCGGGTCCGCTCGTTTCGTCTGTGCTTTCAACTCGGCTTTCACTACTTGCACAGTGGCGGGACGATTGGGTAGATAACGAGCACACGGGAGAAGAAGATGCCTTAGGGGGACACCGTGATTTGGCTGGACGTTTCCAATTGTTATGGACCCCTATGCCGGAACTGGAAGCATGGCTGAAGTTACACGCCCGCGATCTCAATGGCACTGCCCGCCTTTTCCGCGCCAATATTTTGAGGCAGGGAGCGGAAGGTCTGATACCAGATTTTGACCGCGACCGCATCGCTCACGACGGACCGAACGAACAGACGTTAAGCATGCGGGGTTTGGCAGTTGAAGTCCGCTATGATATTGGAGACTTCCAACTGGTTTCCTTAACCGGAGCGGACCAACTCACTAACTTCTCACGTGGAGACATTGATGGTGGGTACGGTGCTGTGTTCAGTCCACCGAGTGGTCCCGGTGAGATTCCCTTCCCTTCTGAAACCGCCTCCGGTATTCCGGCGCATCACCAGTTTAGCCAAGAGATCCGTTTGATGAGTCCGGCAGCGCGTCGTCTCGTCTATCAGTTCGGGGTGTACTATTTCCGTGAGTTCGTGGAGATGGAGGATTTCAACTACGATACCTTGGCGGGTGGCACCTTGGACGGAAAGGTCCGTCAAGAACAAGAAGCTACAGCACGGGCAGTATTTGCGGCATTGACTTTCCAATGCCTCGACGATCTGGAACTGGGTGCTGGTATCCGACTGTCAGACGATGTGAAGAACTACACAGCGTGGCGAGAAACCGCCCCCGCTGTTACGGAGGCGGGACCGCTTGGTCCCATCCACGAGAATCCTCAAGATACGGTGTGGAGTGGGGATCTGAGTCTGCGCTATCAAGCAGCCCCGGGCGTACAGACGTATTTGCGTGCGGCGCGCGGGTTTCGGGCACCGAGTATCCAAGGACGTTTGCTATTCGGCGACATGGTTACGGTGGCGGATACAGAGACCATCCTTTCCTTTGAAGGTGGCACGAAGTTACGCTTATGGGAACAACGGTTGCACCTGAATCTGGCGGCGTTTCACTACTTTATGCAAGATCAGCAACTGACTGCGGTGGGTGGAGCGGCTAATTTTAACCGGTTGGTGAACGCTGACAGCACGATTGGACGGGGTATCGAAGCAGAATTGACCTTCTTACCCGTCACAACGCTGGAGATTGCAGCGGGACTGAGTTATAACCAAACGCGCATTGACGATCCAAATTTAGCGATACAAGGCTGTGGTGCCCCATGTATAGTGCTTGATCCGCGCGCGTCTGCTCAAGGGACTTTTTCTATCAACGGCAACAGTCTACCGCAGGCGCCGGGTTGGATTGCAGATGTATCCCTGCGCTACATGCTCCCTCTTCGAGGAGGCGCGCGTCTGATCGCATCCACGGACTGGGCATATCGCAGCCGAGTGCGGTTTTTTCTCTATGAATCGGTGGAATTTGCCGATAATTGGCTCTTAGAGGGCGGTGTCCGACTTGCCTATCTATTCCCAAACGACATAGAGGTGGCACTTATAGGGCGCAATATTCTCAACGATACGTCTCCGACGGGTGGTATTGACTTCAACAATCTAACGGGTTTTGTCAATGAACCGCGATTTTGGAGCATGGAATTGGTGCGGCGTTTTTGAGGCAAAGTTTGACAAAAAAGCATAACTCCTTTAGAATAGGGAAGTTCGAAACACCAAAAACTTCGCTCGACATGAAATGGAGAGCGATTTCGAGAATGGCACATTGAAGTTCAAATCTACGTCATTTACCTGCAAGGAATAATTAAAAAATGAAAATTGCAATATGCAACGAAATGTTTGAAAATTGGAAAATCGAAGATGTTTTCACCTATTCCGCCGAACTCGGTTATGAGGCGGTCGAGATCGCACCATTCACTTTAGCCGATTCGGTTTTAGATATCAGCGAGACCGAACGGACCCGTATCCGTAAGGCAGCAGAAAGTGTGAAGATAGAGATTGCGGGACTTCACTGGCTACTCGTCTCACCGCCTGGTCTGTATATTAACCACCCAGACGCGGATATTCGGAAAGAAACACGGGATTATTTCCTCGCACTTATTCATCTATGCGCCGACTTAGATGGAAAAGTGATGGTCATCGGTTCACCACAGCAACGAAACGTGATGGAACCGCTCTCGTTTGAAGAAGCGTGGGAATACGCACGGTCAACTTTTTCAGAGGGTGCTGAACTGGCAGGCGAAAGGGATGTGATGTTATGCATGGAACCGTTGTCAAGCGACCAGACGAACTTCATCACGAATCCCGACAAAGCAGCTGAAATGGTGAAGGATGTCAATCATCCGAATTTCCAGATGATTCTGGATGTGTGTAGCACTGCGAAAGAGGGGCTGGACATGCCGACGCAGCTCCGCAACCACGCGCCACACGTCGCACATTTCCATTCTAATGACGACAACGGCTATCTACCGGGTTCTGGCAACGTAGATTATCCACCCATCATTGAAGCGTTAAAAGAGATTAATTACGGTGGCTACGTTTCAACAGAGGTTTTCGACTTCAACCCGGATCCGCAGACAATCGCAAAACGGAGTATCGAATTTGTGAAGTCGCTGCTATAGGAGCTAACGATGAACCAGACTATCCATGAATGCTACGAGGCGTATACCACACTCAGAAATGAAATGGGACGCTGGCTGAAACAGAGCATGCTGCTCGATCCACCGGGTCCGAACGATGGCGGCGAGGACGAGGCGAACTATGCGCTCGCGTGGTTTCCGCACTATTTAATCACGGGTGATACGACCGTCCTACAGCACTTCGAGGCACTGAAGGCGGCACTGCTCGGTTGGGTGAAACGTGATTGCGTTCACGGCTATGAACCGAAGGCAGAGGCACATCACGGACCGGAGCCTTTCCTTCTGTTCCTGCCGCGTTACATCGGTCTGGTGCCAGAAGATCCGGAAGCGACATCGCTCTTGACAGATGCGGCAGAACATATCGGAAATTGGGTCCCAGAGATCCCACCTTGGTATGATTATGACCGCGATACGTTTATCGGGTACAACATCGGCAGCCGAGATGTGACAAACGATGAAAAGGACACGTATGAACTGGCGGAACACTTCCGATTCATTCATATCGCGATTGCGGCGTATCGTGTGACGGGTGAAGAACGCTATCTGGCGTGGGCGTTGCGGTATGGAAGAAAACGCGCCGAACGGCTCGTTGCGGCACCGACCCCGATGCCGATGGTTTGGACGCTTGATGGAGAAGGTCTTGACGAAGCCGCGGTCAACGAGAAGAATCTACATCGACTCGTGGCAAGTACGCACCACATCCCAGGTGACCCACTGGTGGGTATTGAGGTATTGTTGGCGTCTGGTGCCATCTACGCATTGGGTGACCTGTATCGACTCTCTGGAGAAGAGATTTTCAAAACGGCGGCACAGCGGATTGTAGAACCGTTAGTGACATCGTTGAGCGACCCGTTTAATGATCCCGCGGCAGCAGCACTCAGCTACTACCGTTGGACTTTTGAGGATACTGGATTTGATGAACAGATCCGTGCCGGATTAGCGGAACTTCCTGACGAATCCCCAGAACTGTTGGCGTTGATCTTCCCGCAGGAGGTGTGTCGTCGGGAACCGGGTGTCGGTAAACGGGCGGATATGGCGTATTGGGGTGAATGGTCGGACAATGGATCCGTGAAACCGATTCAAGAACCCTCAACTGCCACGCTAACGCTCGCCTATCAAGTAACAGGTGAAATCGGTTACGCGATGCGGGCGTTGCGAAATGCTGCGACGCGCTTAAATATTGCGAGGCGTGTGCTACGCGGTGGAAGGGAACACGCCGATATGGGTGGCGCGGTGTGCTCGGTTGCAGCGGGACATGGACGGAACTGGGGACAAGGCGCGGTCACAGCGTGCTACGGTCCTTTGCTTCTCGGCACGCGCGAAGTCCAAAGTGAAGTCGCACAGCTGCTGGAGGTTCAACACGGGGATAGCCACAGCCATCCACCGACGCTTCTCTCTTTAGTGCGACCTCTTCTTGGAACAGAAAAGCGCGCAGAAGTCGTCTTCTACAATGGCGGTGACACGCCGCTGACATTTTCATGGCGATTGCAAACCGGGGCAGCGGATGTCTGGGATACAATAACGCTCAGTGCAGGCGAAATGAAACAGCACTCAATCTAATCTTGTGAAGTTCTTAATTCCCAAACTTCTGAGCAATATGCGTCAAATCAAGAATATTAATCGTGCCATCGGCGTTTACATCGGCACTCGGATCCGTCTGTCCAAAGCGAGAAGCTACAAAGACAAGGTCCAAAATATTAATCGTGCCATCGGCATTCACGTCACAAGCTCTCTCGGTCGCGAGCAGATTTGAGTCGACCAATTCAAAAACAATATCCTGATCGGTTTCAAATTTAACAGGTCCGTGATCGGGTGCGAGCCACTGGTAGGAGGTAGAGCGATTTATTCCTAAAGCGGCATCGATTTTTGTGCGTACTCGAATTTTTAAGCAATCTTCAAAGGTCCCCGCTGGTGTGACAACATTCTCAACAGCGACAACTTCGTTCTCACTGGAGACCGTAACGGCTCCGACTATACTGACTTCCGTTTCCGCGTGTGTTTCCCATATCTCACCCAATTGAAGCCTCGTCGGGAAAAATATGGCAGGCGGTGAAAATCCTACGCGCGCCACACCGAAAACATCCCCCAACTCGGAGACAATTCTATGGAGCTTCATACCTTCCTCGCCTACCTCCACAAGGAAAGTACTCGTTCTGACAGCACTTGTGCCTAATACTTCTGTTGTGATGTGAAGAATACGGACCTCCGCGTCGCTGACAGGTTCATCGGTCGCAATAATTTTGTAAGTGATGCGCTCAGCACCGTCTGTGCTCTCCAAAACCCAAGTATTCCCGATATCAACAGGGTAATAATTTTGAGCATTCGTTATGTTGGCAAAAGCACAGAGCAGGACAATAAACAGGACGGTATTTCTAATCATTTGATTCCCCTTTTTCGAAGTTGGTGCAGTTACAATTATACCACCAAGATAGCAAGGTGCGCAAAAAAAAACGCCTTGATGAAAACACCAAGGCGTTTGAGTGAATTATGTTTACTGCGTCCCTATTTGAGGATAACCATCCGTCGGGTCGCAGCGAAATCGGACGTCTGCAGCGTATAGAAGTAGATACCACTCGCAACACGCTCACCGACAGCGTTCCTACCATCCCAATACGCAGCACTCGACGGCGTCATATATGAACCCGTCGGCTGCCAACCCAAATCTAACGAACGAACCAAACGACCCGATATATCATAGATCGCAATCTTCACTTCTGTCGATTCGCTCAACTGATACGGGATCCACGTCTCTGGATTGAACGGATTCGGGAAGTTCTGCGCAAGCAACGTGTCTTGCGGCTGCACATCTCCGACCCGCAGTTGTAGACTCAAGAAGGCATTGCGAATGTCACTCGTCGTTACTGTGCGTTGGAAGGGACCTGAGACGATTCTGTTGGTGTCGTCGTAAAGGGCGACTTTGAGTTTGTCACCGGCTTCAACGACGCTCTTGCGGTTCAGGTCTGCCCAGACGGCAGAGGAGCGTCTCGTTGCGCTTGAGACGTTTTCCGTGGCGATTGTGCCAGTGCGGAGGTTCTCAGCGACGAGAGTATATGCCGTTCCAGTTTCCATGCCGTGGATGTCGCTGGTAACGATGAACGCCCATGCGTTTTTATAGGTTGCGAGAGCGGGAGCGGCGGGAGCGGCATCACTATTCGCTTCGGCATCGGCTTCAACTTCAGCATCAGCGGCTGCGTCATCAGCAGGCGCTTCTTCTTCAGCAGCGGGTTCCTCAACAACCTCTTCCTCTGCGGGAGCCTCTTCTTCGGCAACTGGTTCTTCAGCAGGGGCTTCTTCAGGTTCAGGCTGGTTGTCCCATGCATCACCCGTGAACTTTACCATACCGCCAGACGGTGTGTTCACGATATAACCTTTGTCCCCCGTAATGCCAAATCCATCACCTTCATCGGCTATCGTGTAACCGACAAAATGCTGCGTTGCTGCATCGAGTTGAATAACGGCTGTCGCACCCAGCATTTCCGCTAACGATTTCGCCGTGTAGGGTTCTGCCGGCATCAGAGGGATCGAAATCATGTTCAAACCCGCTTCAAGCGTCACATCAAAACCAGGACCTTCTACGACAGGTTCAGGCATCGGTTCCGCAGGCGCATCAACTGGCGTGATCGTCAACATCGCCGTCGGCTCTCCCCACGCAAACGCTTCAGTCACATCTCCAACACCTTGAATACCTTCGTGGGCTGCTATGACACCGCCTTCGGTCGGGACACGTTCATTGCTTCCTGGGGGATCCGTCGCTTCATCTAAACCGAGGGGTCCCGGAATATCCGAAGCCATCTCTGTGTTATCTTCACTACCAGCGTCATACGCCATCAAATCAAGACTCGCTGAAACAGGCATCCCATCTTCGTCAAAGAGGGGTACATCAATCGCAGCGATGAACGCATCGTTTGTTGAGACCAACATTGAGCCGACAGAGAGCGAAGAGTTCACCATGTCAGCAGTTACGGTAACAGTCGTAGATTGACCCGGCATCGTATATCTGCGCGTCCCATCCGCATTCATAGCTATCGCGACGTTTGCGCCAGCAGCTTCTGCAAAGGCGGCGAGTCCTGACACATCTCCACCTTCAGCAAGCGCGACAATTAATTCACTTGCAGGTTGACCGACTTCGGCGAGTTTAACGCCAGCAGGGTGTGCTGCGAAAATGGCGGGAGATAGCGTTTGTCCGCTCTCACCGTGTACACCTTCTGTCAGGTTCGTGAGGGTAATCTCGAACATCTGGCTCGCCGGCATTTCAGGAGCAACCTCTTCGGCAGGGGTTTCTTCTTCAGCAGCAGGTTCTTCGGCTGCCTCTTCCTCAACAGCGGGCTCCTCGGCTGCCGGTTCTTCAGCAGCGGGTGCATCTTCGACTGTAGGCACTTCATCCGCAGTTGGTGCCTCAACAAGGCTGTAACTTTCCAATTCATACACGATATCTTGATCATCCTGATATTTGACAGGTCCCACATCAGGTGCCAACCATTGATAAGAAGTCGAACGCACGACTATAAGTGCGGTAACACTTCTCCGCCGGATCTCTATTTTGACGCAGTCTTTAAATGTTCCCGCTGGGGTTTCAACGTCCTCAATCGCGACAACTTCTATAGCACTGGTGCTGGTTGCTGGTCCCGCGAGCTGCAGTACTGTCTCCGACAAAATTTCCCATGCATGTCCGACGGGTAATAGGGCGGGGAAGAAAGTAACGGGAGGATCAAAAGTCGCTTCTGCGATGCCGAACGCGCCTTCATCCGTAACGCTTTGATGTAGTAGAAGTCCCCCGTCGTGAGCAGATACAAAGTACCTGTCAATATCGCTCGGGTCGCCACCGAGTACTCCAGTAGATATTTTCAGGACAATCAGTTCTTCATTGTCAATGTTTTCCGGTTTCTCAAGTGTATAGGTGCGTTGCTCCGCGCCATCGGCACTCAAGAAAACCCATGTATTGCCGATCTCCGACGGATAATAATTTTGTGCCGTCGCTGTTGTTGTGAAGTTACATACAAGGCTTAATACCAAGAACGGCATCAACCAGAACATAAATTGGGGAGGTTTCATAATTTAGATTCTCCTTTTTTTAACAGATACCAATTTGAATAATGTTTACAATGGATAATATTGTTTCTACGAAACTTTTGCCCAAGAGGATAGATGCACAAGCGGTTGATCAAGGTGCGAATCCGTCCTGTTGGAACGCTCACGCCATCCGTCTGGTGAGATGTCATCGTGTTCTGAGACGTATCGATACCCAAACCACATCCCAATCGCTATCACCAAAGCGACAATGATAACAACAACTAATGCAACTTTCCAATTTACCATGCAGATTTTTCCAAACGCTGTGTAATAATACACCAATATTATCACACGCCTCAAAGGTTTTCAAGAAAAAACATCGTATGAGGATACTAATTACAGGATTTTTAAGGTCAATTGCTAAAATTTTGTGTGATACGTATCAAATCCAGAATATTAACAACCCCGTCGCCCGTGACATCTGCGTCAGAATCGGACTCTCCAAAACGAGAAGCCACAAAAGTGAGGTCCAAGATATTCACAGCACCGTCCCCTGTCACATCGTAAGGGAGAGGTTCAGGCGTAGTCTCTTCCTTAGCAGGCTGTTCAGTCACAGTGTCCTCCTCAGCAGAGGGTTCGGGCATAGCATCTTCCGCAGCGGCTGGTTCTGTTGTGGTATCTTCCTCTGTCGTATCAGGTTCTGCAGGCTCGGTTAGCAGATTGGAACTCACCAAACCAAAAAGTAAGCCGTCGCTGTTTTCGTACTGGATGGGACCTATATCGGGGGCGAACCATTGATAGGTCGTAGAATCAATATCAAGGTTTAGGAACCCCCCCTTAGCAGTGAGACGCAAGTCCAACTGGACCTTTGCACAGCTCTGGAACGTTCCCGCCGGTGTGACCACGTCCTCAAACCCAACAACTTCAAAATCAGTGATACTTTCCCCAGGTATTGTGATTCCACCTACTAATTCTGCTTCTGCGTCCGCTGCTATCTGCCATCTATCTCCCATCTCTAACTGTAAAGGGAAAAAAGTAACGGGCGTTGGAAAGTTCGCTCGCAAGGTGGCAACAACGTCTTCTAAGATGATTCTGTGGAGTTCAATCGCTTCGTCCCCAACAGTCAAAAAATACGTGTCCGTGTCAACCTCGCCAGTGCTGAGTTCCTCATTTCTAATCTTCAGTAGAATACGCTCTTCACCGTCAATGGTTTCGGGTCCCTCAAGGGTATAGGTGCTTTGTTCTTCACCATCAACACTCTCCAAAACCCACGTATTTCCCACGTCTGCGGGATAATAATTTTGTGCGGTTGCTCCAAACGCAAAGAAATAAGTGAAACTCAAGACCAAAGTTGGTTTGAACCACCGTAGAAATGTGGTCTTTTTCATATTTCAATTCTCCTCATACCAATTTTCAGAACAAATAGGGACAACAATTACAATGAATGCCAATTTTCGACGCGACCTATCCTGTTGACTTTTTCCAAGCTTCGTGTGATAATACGAGTATATTACTATATCTGTTGCAATTTTGCAAGTAAAGAAAAGAGCGCAGTGCCGACCTGACTGCGTGCCTCTCAAAAAAAAAACAGTAAAAGGAGAACATAGATGCGTTTAGAAGGACAGGTTGCGATTGTTACAGGGGGTGGCGGAGGTATCGGGAAAGCAACATGTCTCGCATTCGCCAAGGCAGGTGCGGATATCGTAATCCCTGAGGTGAACTTAGCGAATGCGGAAGCGGCTTCAACGGAAATAACTGCGCTCGGTAGGCAGTGTCGTGTGATTCAAACGGATGTAGCCGACGGCGACTCCGTGCGTAAGATGGTTCAGGAAACACTTGACACTTTCGGACGGATCGATATTTTAGTCAATAATGCTGGTATTTTTAGCTACACGCGTATCGATGCATGCACGGAAGCGGAATGGGATCGGATGATGGCTGTGAACCTCAAGGGTCCATTCCTCTGTTCACAGGCAGTCATGGAAACGATGAAAACACAACGCTCCGGACGGATCATTAACCTGGGTTCATTGGCGGGACAGGTCGGAGGTTTGGTCGCTTCTGCCCCGTATTCCGCCTCAAAAGCGGGTGTCATGTGTCTGACGAAATCGTTAGCACGTGTGCTCGGGGAGTATGGAATCACGGTGAATTCTATCGCACCGGGGGTAGCAGCAACGGAGATGGCAAAAAATCATCCCGACATGACAGACCAAATCCCGTTAGGACGCGTCGCTGATGCCTCGGAGATTGCGAGTACTATCCTTTTTCTCGCTTCGGAAGAGGGGCAGTATGTGACGGGCGCGACGCTTGATGTCAACGGCGGAATACGGATGGCATAAAAAGGAGAAAAATATGGAATATAGAACACTCGGACGTGCAGGCGTGAAAGTCTCACCGCTCTGCCTCGGGACCATGATGTTCGGTGGACCGACGAATGAAAAGGATTCAATTCGGATTATCCACAAAGCATTGGACGCGGGCATTAATTTTATGGACACCGCCAACGTCTATAACGATGGTGAATCGGAACGGATCATTGGGAAAGCCGTCCGCGATAATCGAGAGAACTGGGTCATTGCCACGAAAGTTCACGGCAATATGGGAGAGGATGTGAATGCAGCGGGTTCACACCGTTTTCATATCATGTCGGCAGTTGAAGCGAGTCTGAAACGCCTCGATACAGACCACATCGATGTCTATTACTTGCACCGCTGGGATGCCTCGACACGAATTGCGGAATCCTTGCGGGCTTTGGATGATTGTGTGAGACAGGGGAAAGTGCGTTACATTGCATGTTCCAACTTTCAGGCGTGGCGTATTTGCGAAGCACTCTGGACGAGCGAAAAACAGGGACTGGAAGAATTTGTGTGCGTCCAACCGCTCTATAACATCGTTAACCGAGATCCTGAGGTAGAGTTGTTGCCGTTCTGTGAGCAGTACGGTGTGGGGGTTGTGCCGTATAGTCCGTTGGCACGAGGTGTGCTGGCTGGAAAGTATCTGTCCGGTAAAAAGCCGCCTGCGGGTTCACGAGCCGCTCGTAAGGATAGGCGAATTTTGCAGACGGAACTCCGGGAGGAGAGTTATGCAGTCGCGCAAGAACTCAAACCTCTTGCAGATGCGCACGGTAAAACCTTGACGCAATTTTCATTGGCGTGGGTGCTGGCAAATCCGATAATTACCTCTGCTATCATCGGACCGCGCACGATGAAACAATTAGAGGATAACTTGGGGTGTTTGGATTGCACGCTAACAGAAACCGATGAAGCAACTATCAACGAATTGGTCCCGCCGGGTGAACACACTGGTAAAGGGTATAACGACCCAGCGTATCCGGTGCTGGGACGGTTCAGATAAGGATTATATAACAAATGCTACGGCTTGTGCTAATTAACTCTCTGTAGATTTAGATTTCACAGTATTAATCTTTTGCCACTTGTAATTTGACAGCTTCGGTTCATACTGCCCCATTTTTAAACCAAAGTCTCTATATGAAAACAAAGAGGCAATGGAATCAAGGTTCAATTTACAACGAAAACCCAACAACTGTGAAATTTAACAAAACACATGGTCAATTAGCACAACGCGTCAAATGCTATAAAATATCGCCCTTACAGGGCTAAACCGTTCTTTTCAACGTCTTTCTATAAACATAACGTCCTTATAGGACTGAAGAAAGGTTTAGAGAATGCACGGGTTGGAAGTTAAGGCCCAGTGCGGTTAGAAACCGCACCTACCGGGTTTGGGGTGCGAACTATCGTTTTTTCTGATAAAAGGCTTTACTTACCTGAGCCACGGTAAGATTCTGGAAAAGGCATGGGAATGCTCTTTGACGAGGAAGAAATTTCTTTTGGGTGAGTCAGAAAGTTTCTGACATCGCCGGACAGAATATTTCCTGATCTCATAAAGGTGATACCCTAAATTGGCAACGTAATTTTCTATCTCCGCAAACAGGGTCTGGTTTGTTTCACCAACATCCTTCAACTCCGCCATTAAGAGCGGTGCGTGAGCTCTTAAGCAGTGCTCTCCGCCGCGCAACACCTCTAACTGATACCCCTCCACATCAATTTTGATGAAATTCGGAACTGGGAACTCACGGGTAAGATTGTCAATCGTATCAAGCGTTACGCGTTCCGATGCCGCTCGTCCGTTGGCATACTTCAAGGAAGCCGTGCCCTCGGCAAGTCCCGCCTCGGAGTAGTAGAGGTGCCGTTGTTCTATTCTATCGCTGAGTCCCTTATTGAGAACAGCAACATTCGCGAACCGATTCAGAGAGACATTTTCGCTGAGATAACCGCAGGTGCGTAAGGCGGGTTCAAATGCGATGACAGCACCAGACGCTTCAACCCGTGAGGCGAGGAGGCACGTATAAAATCCGATGTTTGCTCCGATGTCCCAACAGATGTCTCCGGGCTGAATCATCTTCAAGAGTTTGGTAACGACATGCCTCTCATCATGCGCGCCGTAAAAATAGAGATATTGGTGTTCCGGATTCGCAAGATTGGCTTTCAACTGGAACCCGTACTTGGTGTCAAAAACAGCAATCGGCTCCCTCGGTATAATCAAACCTCTTGTTAGATTCAATAACGAACGCTTACCGTCAGTAATTGGACACCATCGCAGGTAGCCACGAACAAGAGAGTTGAGAAACAGGTTCATCCCCACGTTTCAAGCCCTAACAATTTTTTGCCGAGTTCGGTCAGATATGCAGTCTCGCCTGATGCATTCTCCTTCTCTGCACGTTCGCCGCTAAAACCTGCCATACGTTCTCTCCAGGCGTTGACCCGGCGTTCGCGTGCCTCCGGATTCGCTTCCCCTGTCGGGGACATCGTGATGTATTGCGCGACGCGTGGTGCACCGGCAGTATTGATGCCTGCGCTATGCGGCAATGCACTGTGCCAAATAACGAGATCCCCGGCTTTTCCGGGCACTGGGACCGCACCGAGTGCTACTAAATCTTGTTGTCTCGGATCGGCATCCTCTGGAAGACTCTTTATCCACGCCTCAATCTTATTGTGGAATCCAGGGACACACGTAAATGCCCCTTGATCGGCGGCAGTATCGGTCAGATAAAGCACACCTTGGACGTGGAAACGGAAAGGAAGGTCTACAGATGTATCCCAGTGAAGTCCTAAGTTTGTCCGTTCAAATTTTCCAGGAAGATTCGGTGGGCTCATGCTCGCACGGTCAAAACTCACCCATAATTTCTCAGTCCCCCAAATCTCTGAGAACGCCTGATGGACACGCGGGTATTGCCGAGTTGCCCACAGTGCCGGGTGCTGATAGATTTCTACCATGATGCCTTTGCGAGGCGGATCGGGATACCAAGTATTCGGGTCGTCAGCATCCATCTCAAGGAAATTCCAGACGGCTCGCGCCGTATCCCGTATTAAGTCTGGGGGTGCCGCATCGCGGATGACGACGTAACCGTTTTCCTCCCAGAACGCACGATCCTCAGAACTCAAAACAGCCATTTTTTTCCTCCAATTGTATTGTACGGAAAGTCCTCGGTCAGGAGATTAGGATGTTATCAATATTTTACCCTAACCGGCGTAAAAATGCAGAGAGAAAGATAACTATCAACCCTAAAACGACAGTGAGGTTGAGCCAGGGTGCGGGTTTCTTCTGAAATACATTAAAAACAGGATAGGGAAATGTTAGAATAATCGCTAATGTGAATATCAAAAAGACGATAAACAGTTTGACACCCAAGACGAGAATGTAGAGGGAGTAATCGGATATAAACGTTCCAGTGGCGGATATAGAGCGGGCAGTGCGAAAAAAGGTGATGAAATTATATAATCCCGATATGAGGACAGTCAATAATGCTGTCCAGACAACACCGCTGAAACGTCTCAATGCGGATGAAATTAACGCTTCTGGTTTAGAAACCCGTTTGGCAATCGGGAGTAAAACAACGCGAAAAAAAAAGAATCCTCCTATCATGAGAACAACAGAGCCGACATGTATCCATTGCATTAACGATTTCAAAAACATTTTTTTTAGAGTTATGAGTTGTCAGTTGGAAGTAGTTATCGGTTCGGATTTTTCTCACGAAAAATCCTTTCAATTATCAATGTTCGGTTAAGAGGTTTTCGTTTAGCAAATGCCTCTTGTACCTGATAACTGATAACCGATAACCATTCCTCCGATAACCGATAACTATTATACCACTGGCTTACCACCAATGGGGTTAAAACAGGGACGCGCTTGCTTACAAGCGTCTGGCGACACAAACTGGTCATCGGGACCTACGTCTTGCATAGTGCAATTGCACCAATAATGTGAACCGGGATTGTTTTCAACGAGGTTCTGCAAGTTACCGCCCGGAATGTAAATCGCCTTTGTCCGAAGATACTGACATATCGGGCGATTAAAGATTGGAAGTGCTTTTCCTTGTAACATATCACTGCTCCTTTAACTTGCAGCCATCATCGCGGCGCGGCTGACGAGATTCCGTGTTAAGGTCACCTTATACATGTTGTCGTTCAAAGGTTCTGCGTCCTTGACAGCATCGGCACCCGCCTGCTGACTCACCGATTCGTCGATCATTTTGCCGGTGACTGCCGCTTCTGCTTCTTTAGAGCGCCAAGGCGCGGGTGCGACACCACCGAGAACGATACTGGCGGTTTTACAGGTCTTCCCGTCCATCTCAAAAACGCCAGCAACGCTTGATAACGCGAAATCGGGGGCACCCTTTTCACGTGCCTTTAAATAGAAACTCTTTGTATTCGGTTTCGGGGCCGGAACGCTGACCTCAACAACAATTTCGTTGGGTTCCAACACGTTTTCCCTGAACGGATTCGCAGCCGGTAAGGTGAAGAATTCCTCAAGCGACATGGTTTTCTCGCCCTCAGGTCCGACGATTTTGACCGAGGCACCCAAGGCGATCAACGCTGGTGCGAGATCCGAAGGATGTACAATGTAAACAGGATCGCCACCGAGGATCGCATGATATTTGCTCAAACCATCAACTGCATAACAGATGTCTCCACCTTTTTTCAGGCAATCGGTGGATTCATCTCGGTAATACCAACACCGTGGACGCTGGCAGAGATTTCCACCGAGTGTCCCGACGTTCCGAATCTGTGGCGTTGCGACAGAACCGGCAGCCTGCGATAGGACCGTATAGTGATGCTGGATAGTCGGGTGCATAGCGATGTCAGCAACAGTGGCTAACGCACCGATTTTCAAGCCGGATGCATCCGCTTCAATGCTATCCATTCCGGGTAACGTTTTGAGATTAACGAGCGTCTTAGGGGTCTCAATGTACTCTTTGAGTTCTGCGAGCAGATCCGTTCCGCCGGCGATAAGCATGACTTCACCCCAACCGCTTTCACTCAGGAGTGACGTGACCTGCTCCAGACTGGTAGCGTTAACGTAACTGAACTTCTCCATTGCTTACCTCCTTATGCCTTCTCGGCAAGTGCGTCAAGGATCTTATCGGGTGTTATCGGTAACGACCGAATCCGAACGCCAATCGCATTGTAAACGGCATTCGCGATAGCTCCGGGTGTCGGAATACACGGGGGTTCCCCAACACCTGTAACTTTGCGATGCGTATCGAAAACAATGGATTTAATCTCAGGGATCTCGAACGTTCCAGGCACCTTGTAATCCTCAAGGTTGGCGTTGAGCATCCGTCCTGTCACCGGGTCCATGAACCGCTCTTCAAGGATTGCCTGACCTAATCCCATGATAACACCGCCATTAACCTGGCTTTCCGTCGTCAACCGGTTAATCGCCAATCCGCAATCCTGAACGGCAACAATTTTGATAACCCTGATCGCCCCTGTCTGCGTATCAATTTCAACCTCAGCGAACTGAGTGCCTGCGGCACCGTTTTGGCGGAGGTCCTCCTCCCACGTTCCACCTTCGCTAATGCTTTCCATGCCGAGTTGTCCAGTTGCCTGTTTCCACGTAATTGTCTTGGTTCTGTCAGAAACAGCGTAGATAGTGCCAGTGCCGACACGCAGGTCTCCCACAGGTGCGTCAAGTAAAGGTGCGATGCGTTCAAACAATTTCTGTCTCGCTGCCGCTGCTGCGGTTTTGATAACAGGTGCCACGGACGGCGTTGTTTGACTACCGCCACTGCCACCAGAGGGCAGTCCGGGTTGGCTATCGCCGACCTTCACACGGACATCGGTAGTCTCAAGCCCGAATTCTTCGGCAACAATCATTGCAATAACAGTGCGGATACCGGTTCCAATGTCTTGTGTACCTGTGACGGCTTCAACGGTGCCATCTGCATTGATAGTGACGCGGGCTTCTGTGCCGCGTCCGCCACCGCCACCCCATTGTCCGCTGCCAACTCCCATGCCGCGCTTTTTCACGCTTGTGCCGGAGCCGGGTACACTGTTACGGCGGTGCCACCCTATCTCTTGTGCACCGAGGGTGTATTGCGCCTGACGCACTTCATTCGGATCATTGATACGCCGAAACTCCACTGGATCCATACCGAGTTTTTCGGCAAGTTCATCCATCAGAGAGTCCATTGCGAATGCTCCCTGCGGGTGTCCGGGCGCGCGCATGGCGCGTTGATTGCCAGCGTTGACAGCCACGTTAACGCGTTCTGCCCGACTGTTTGGGACGTGGTAGACGTAAGGTCCTGTGAAACCTGCCCCGCTGGAGATACCCCCTGTGCCGTAGCCCTTCATATCGTAAGCGATAAGCCGTCCGTCGCTTGTCGCCCCGGCGCGGACTTGCTGTGTCATTGAAGGTCTATTGCCAGCAACAAGATGCTCGGCTTTTCGGGTCAGCATTAACTTGACGGCTTTCCCCGTAATACGTGCCAATTCAACCGCAGTGCGTCCTTCTATACCGGGTCCGAATTTGCTCCCAAATCCGCCACCCATGTGTTCCGTAATAACCCTCACCTGGTTTGCCGGCAATTCAAAATGCTGCGCGAAATCGTTACGAACGCCAAAAACGCCCTGTGTAGATGCCCAAACGGTAAGATTCTGTTCATCTTCCCATTTTGCGACGTGTCCATGCGTTTCCAAACAAACGTGCGTCTGAACAGGCGTGTGATAGGTCGCCTCGACCTCAACAGCGGCTTCATCAAATCCAGCATTGATGTCGCCATCTTCTCTGACATTCGGTTCGCTCTGATTACCCGCCCAATCCTCTCGGATTTGCGGCGCGCCTTCTGACATCGCGTCATCTTCTGTGACGACGTGCGGCAATTCCTCCAAGTCAACATGAATGAGGCGGATCGCGTCCTTAGCGATGTCATCCGTTTCAGCGGCAACAGCGGCAATTTCCTGCCCTTGGTACCGGAGTTTATTCCCCACCTCAATGAGTGGGATAACAGCCTTGACGCCAGGTAATGCTTCTGCCTCGCTCAGGTCAATCCCCATAACGGTAGCGTGTGCGGTTTCAGAACGCAAGATGCGTCCGTAAAGCATCCCCGGTTCATTGATGTCAAAAGTATACTTCGCTTTTCCAGTGACTTTATCCTTACCGGACAAACGGGTTACCCGTTTCCCGATAAGGCGAGATTCACTTGCTTCTCCCCATGATGCCATGTGTTTTCCTCCTATAGCCAACTGCCCCATTGGCGCGATAGGCTCTTGCGTCTCGCAAGTCAATCCTTGCTTTCAAATCACACCTTCCCTGATGCGGTTTTGACGGCATCAAAGATGAATGGATAGGTTCCACAGCGACACGTGTTTCCAGACAAGCCGACTTTAATTTCTTCAAGCGTCGGATTCGCGTTCTCGTTCAACAGTGCTGCGGATGAGACGATGAAACCGGGTGTGCAGAATCCACACATCAGTGCGTCGTGTTGGATGAATGCTTCCTGAACAGGGTGCAAATCGTCGCCGTCTGCTAATCCCTCGACGGTTGTTAGCTGCTTGCCCTGTGCATCAATTGCGAGCATCATGCAAGCGTAGACTGACTTCCCATCTACCATGACGGTACAGCCACCACACTCCCCACGATCGCAAATTAGTTTGGCACCGGTTAAGTCGATGTTGTTCCCGCCGGTATCAATTCCGTCGCGCAAAACGGTTAGAAGCGTTGTGCGCGCTTCAACCTCGACTTGATACGACTTACCGTTGATATTGAGTTCGATTGTCGCATTCGCGATAGCGTCGCCCGCTTGGGCATCGGCGGCTTTTTCACTTCCGATCAAGACGCTCGGTGCAACAGTTGCGGCAACGGTACCTGTACCTACGCCTTTCAAGAAGTTCCTGCGCGAGATGTTCGTTCCCTGCTTTTTATCTTTCTCAGGCATGCGGTACCTCCTTCAATTGTGAGTTCGGATTAACGTTATATTCATCGCGTTGATTAGAAAATTCATTATCAATTTCCTTCAGTATATTATATCTCACATTTTTTAGCAAGAAAAAAATAAACGTAGGACGGACGAAAAATTGATTGGCAATTTTCGTCAGAATGGGGTATCATATTAATGCACTCATAAGACTAATTCGGAAGAATAATATTAACGGCTTGTGCTAATTAACTCTCTGTAGATTTAGATTTCACAGTATTAATCTTTTGCCACTTGTAATTTGACAGCTTCGGTTCATACTGCCCCATTTTTAAACCAAAGTCTCTATATGAAAACAAAGAGGCAATGGAATCAAGGTTCAATTTACAACGAAAACCCAACAACTGTGAAATTTAACAAAACACATGGTCAATTAGCACAACGCGTAATATTAGGAAGGTAGCGTTCACCTACCAGATTCTAAAAAAGGAGCTATCATGGCTGGAAACACATTTGAAATCAGTGACGATACGTTTGAAGGAATGGTTCTTCAATCAGACACACCCGTCGTTGTCGACTTTTGGGCAGAATGGTGCGGTCCTTGCAAAATGATTGCACCGATCTTGGAGGAACTCGCGGGTGAGAACTCTGAGACCTTTAAAGTTGGAAAAGTTAACGTTGATGATAACCGTCAGACCGCGATGCAATACGGTGTTCGGAGCATCCCAACATTGCTTGTGTTCAAAGACGGTAAAGTCGTCCCGAATGGACAGATTGTCGGCGCGATGCCCAAAGATGCCCTGAAAAAGAAAATCTTAGACATCCTATAAGCCGTCCCTTTCATAATCACGCCTCTGGAGAATGGAAGGCTCGTAAATCAGATCTGTCCTTCCATTCTCCCACCGTTTCCTATCCTTTCTTCCCTCTAAGGTTCACTATGTTTTGGCAACTTGTCTACAACCTGTTTGCTGTCCCCATTATGTTTATCGGTTTTTACAGCGCGGGGTGCTGCACGCCTAAGATTCAGGAAGGGATTAAGGGACGCAAACGAGTATTTTCGGAACTGACAGATCAACTGCAGACGGCTCGACCTCTGAAGAAAACAGCATGGTTTCACTTTACCTCTGTCGGCGAATTTGAACAAGCGAAACCGCTCATTGAAGCGA
Organism: Candidatus Poribacteria bacterium; assembly: GCA_009839745.1. NCBI lineage: Bacteria > Candidatus Poribacteria > Candidatus Poribacteria bacterium. Next base: position 6,007 of record VXPE01000129.1, on the reverse strand, counting down.
TTCATGCCGAGACCCGAATTGTTTTAACCTACTTCTCACCGTCAGTCGCGCCAAACGCGAAAGCCTATCCCTACGCCGATGCCGCCGTTTACCTTCCGTTGGATACACCGCGCAACGCGAAACGCTTGATACGTCTCATCGCACCTACATTGATCGTGTTTTCCAAATTTGACATCTGGCCCAACCTCGTTTGGAAAGCCTCTCAACACGGTATTCCGATTATTGTGGTTGCTGGGACGCTGCACGCTGCATCGAAACGGTTATCTCGTTTCGCGAAACCCTTTTTTCGGAGTGTGCATCAGCACATCCGAGTGCATTGTGCGATTTCGGAAGGGGATGCGGCGCGTTTTCAAGAATTGTGTTCATCAACGCACGAGATTGTTGTCACCGGCGATACTCGCTATGAGCAGGTCTACCGACGGGCAACAGCCGTTGCATCCGACACGGATTTTTTCCCCGGACAAGCGACTTTAGGGCGTGGTTTGCCGGTTTCCCATATTGCAACGAAACGCCCAATCCTTATCGCTGGTAGCACTTATGCGGAGGACGAGAAGGTGGTATTGCCCGCATATCAACGCCTCCGTGAAAGGACACCCGACTCTTTTCCTCACTTAATCTTGGTCCCACATGAACCGACCCCTGCGCGGATAAGGGAGATCCGTGGACATCTGGATCGAGAGAAATTGATATACCTCTGCTTTTCTGAACTTAAATCTGAAGTCGATTTAGCAGTGGTGGATGTCCTGATCATCGATAGGGTAGGACTTCTTGCGAAATTGTATACGTTGGCAGACATAGCGTTTGTGGGGGGCAGTTTTCGTGGGAGCGTTCACAATGTGATGGAACCTGCTGCAATGGCGAAGCCCGTCCTGTTCGGTCCAACCATCCAGAATGCGTATGAAGCGTCTTTGCTCGTGGAACGCGGCGGTGCAAAACGGGTTCACACGGCACCAGAATTAGCGGATGCGGTTACTGTGTGGTTGAACGATACGAACGCGAGGGAAACTGCGGGGAATATTGGGAAGCGATTGATTGAGGAAAATCTGGGGGCGGTGGATCGGACTTTGGTGCATTTGCGAAGGTATGTGTGACGTGAAAAAGGAGTATTGCTGCAATCTTTTTTTTGGCTTTCAAATCCAACGCCCGCCTACATCTCCTACCCAAAGGCAGGGTCTTGGCAGGAAGATTAATAATTTTTACTTGACTTTCTTTTGGAAATTAGGTATAATTATCATTGGACGTTGGAGGCGGATTGCCGGGGTAAACCTTTTACCTCCCGCCTCCTTCCAATTCGCAATTGGGGATACGTCCGAGATTACCTTACGAACCATACCTCTCCCAAGCACAAACACTCGCGAATCTCACTGTAAAGTCGAAGATGGAACCAAACGTCCATTGTGGTTGCCGCCGGATAAGAAGGCAACACCCCAGATAGCGTCATCCCTATTCTACAATAGTGTCATCTGCGGCATGATCGTATGTGGTTTTTTCAACGGGGGTTGAAACCTGTATATTCCGTGGAGTCGGCATAGGTTCATTGAAATCTTTACCCTCGCTTTCAGCTTCAATTCTGCGGTCATTCCAACTTTTAACCTCCGCGTAGAACTTTGCCGCTCCTTTAGCAAGCCCCTCCGCTTCAGCTTCCTTAATACGCCTCTGTTGTCTTTCGCTATACCAATCTGACAAAAACATGATAAAATCAACACCTCCTATTAGTGCGCCGACGATTACCCCAGCAAGGGGAATAAAAGTAGAAATATCCTCTACATTTTGTTTCCAAGGCTGAGGTGGCTGAAATTTTATCACAATATATGTGTAAACTAAAACCACAACCGTAAGTAAAAATAGGGCAATCCCAGTTTTACCAGTTCGCCAAAAACGTCTTATAGTTTTCCACATTATATTCTCATATTGAGAGGAGGTAGATACTTACGAATTAAATCATCTTCGATTCTGTTTCGATCCGAATCATTAGACTCTGAGTAAACACAAACACAATTACCCCTATTTCGCAGAACACCTTCCCATTTATGATGTAAACTCGTGAGTCTTCGCGGAAGCGAATTTGATCGCCCAATATACAATAGATTATGTATGACTCCGCCTCGGGAATTTATCTCGCGCCTTGTGAAAATGTAAACTGCTCCAATATCTTTGAATTCTGTTCCAATAGGGTAGACTTGAAAAATATATTGACATCCAGACGCACCATAAAAAGCAAAATCCTCTATTTTAGACATTGTGATGCCCCTTCATTCAGTTCTATTTCTGACTTGAATTCACACGGTTTTCCCAATCTCACTTGGTAATGGCATGATAGAGACACACCAGCGGTGCTATAAGATTCCCTACCAATGATATTGAAATCATTATATCATAATTTCTCCGCCACAACAAGTAAATTTATTCGCATTCAGCAGTTTCGGGATTGATTAAATTATTTTTCACAAATGCAATAAAATTTTTTGTAAGCGAAAAAAGGTTTTTGATTTGACAGACAAAAGATTGCTAACTCGCCTGAAACTTAAATCTATCAATATCCGTCTGCGTCACACTGTATTTCTCCAAACTTTTTTTCATCCACCTCCGTTCGTATACCGTTACCCGCTTGTTGCGAGCGTCTTGCTGCGCGGTCCTGTTAAACTTCCGGTTTGTTATGACAGCGGGTGTGAAAGTTATCCCATGCTTTTCTTCATAAAAAGATTTCGCCGCAATGACTTCATCTATTGCTTCAGGTCCTGGTTTAGTATCTGCTTTGCGCTGTTTTGCCTGTATAAGCAGACCATCAGTTCGATTCTTATTTTCAAAGGCAACGACATCCGCACCTTTATCCCCTGAATACGGAGTGTGTTCCGTCGTATACCCTTGCTTCTCAAAAAGGGCAGCAACAAAAATTTCAAACGATTCAGGATCCAGATTATCCACGTCTATTATCGTTAGAGGGGTGCCCTTCTTATTCCCAAAAGGATGGAGTTGCAATTTCTCAAGAATTTCCTTGGGCGTTACCTCCACTTGCTCGGTTGGGAACAGAGTTCCATGTGAAAGTTGGCGTTTTCGCTCAAGGAGTTCGTTCAGAATAACGTCAAATGTTTGAAACTTAGGATGTGTTGCCATGGGTAGGTAGATGTGTACGGGGCGTTTTTGTCCGATACGGTAAACCCTGTCACTCGCTTGGTCTTCTTTGGCAGGGTTCCACCAACGACTATAGTGGATAACATGGTTGGCTGCGGTGATATTGAGCCCCAGGCCCGCAGCGAGAGGGGACATGATGATGGCGTTGAAACCTTGCTTGGACTGGAAACGATCTACACTCTGTTGGCGACTCATTTTCATTGAATTTGCCCGTTGTGTGTTGCCAGGCGTACCACCATTGACGATAAAGATATCCGTCAGTCCAAAGTATTCACGCAGAATATATATTAAGAGGTGCTGGGTCTTCCTGCGTTCCGAAAACAGAATCACTTTTTCCTTTTTGGCTCGGATGTTTTCGAGCAACTCTATTGTGACCATTAGTTTTGCGGATTGCCCGATTAACTCAGTCGCAGAAAATTGTTCCCACTGCGAATCGGCTAACAATGGATGGTCGGATATATCTCGTAATCGATGTAGTAATTGCAAAATCTGATTGGGGGGTCGCGATGTCGCGGAGTCATTCCCCGATGCCGCTTGAAGAGCTGCGTGATAACGTTCTATCTGTGTAGGCGGCATCTGGTGTTGACACTTGTCGACGTGAACATGTTTCTCGGGTAAATCGTCAAGAATGTCGGTTTTGAGTCGCCTCTTGAGATGAACCCCGATGCGTTCGCGAATGCGTTCGCCCAGTTCGCGAATGTCAGTTTCAGGTTTCTTGAGAGGTAGGCAAAATTCAGCATTGAAACTTTTCCCGCTGTCAAGATAGCCGGGTGCCACGAAATCTGTGATGCACCAGAGGTCCATGAGGGAGTTTTCAACCGGGGTTCCCGTCATCGCGAGACGAAAATCGGTTTTGAGTGCTTTCAAGGCATTTGTGACGAGTGTTCCGGGGGTCTTGATACGTTGTGCTTCGTCAATGACAACTGTCGCCCACGGAATTAAGCCTAAATCTAATTGAAAATCGCGGACGGTCTCATAAGTAGTTAGCACAACATTGGTATTTTGGATCTGCTTGACATCAAGTGCCCCGCGACGTTTGCGTAATTCTCGGAGGCGTTCCGCGCCTTCAATGTCCGGAATTTGGAGGTTGTCAGCATCAGATGGATCACATTTGAAGTTTTGGAGTGCCTTCCCGTACAATGTGATAAAGTTCAGTGAACCTTTATCAAAAAACTTAGGATACTCCGCTGCCCAATTTTCTAAAAGTGCGATGGGAGCAACGATGAGATAGGGTTTCCGCTGTGATTCCTGCGAACGAAATTTTGCATGATGCCATTCCAAAAAACAGAGCACTTGTAGCGTTTTACCAAGCCCCATATCGTCAGCAAGTAAGCCACCTGGATAATTATTCTCCCAAAGCTGCTGCGCCCATGCGAGTCCTTCCTCTTGATGAGGTAAGAGTTTGAATTCGTGTTTCAGGTTTGTCGGAGATTCAAGCAGATGTCGAAAAGGTTCTGTAGCTGAAGAGCCTGACGGAGCGACAAAATGGGAATCTTCAATGTTTTCTTCAATGATTAAAACCGTAGTCTCTGATTTTTCTTTTTCAGTACGCGTGGGTTTCTTGCGGTGCTTAAGTTGTTTTTCAATAAACGGAAGATGTTTCTCAAGATCAGGAACAGGAAACTCTTGCCCCCTCCAGTTGACGCGCTTTTGACCTATTCGTTTTGCCTCATGGATTACCCGCTTCAGATCTGTAAACTCTTCCGCAGTTTTAACCTGCAGCTTCGTCTGTGTTCCCGACTCATCCTCGACCAAAATTCCGGGAATCCACTGACTTTTATAAGGGGAGACAAAGGGATAGATCCTCGGTTTGTAGATGCCGATTTCACGGACGCGCTCACTGAAGGAAGGCATTTCATCTGTCGGATCGAGTTCAACAACTTCCGGATCAAAGTGTAACTGTGGTTGTTCCGCAATCTCCGCGAGTTGTTCACGGGACACACGTCGATAGTGTTTAAGGGTTTGCAAAGTCTCTTTCTGCTTTTCCTGAAAGAGAACCCGGGTTCGTCCGCCATTAGGTTGAGGGAGATTGTACGTAGTCTCTGGGTTCGGGAATTTATCAAAGACTTCCTCAAATTTTTCGCTGTCAATATCAGCAGCATCAGGGATTATTTCGACACTATCGCCGGATTCACGCAAACGCAAGCGAAGGGTTTTCGGAGCGACGACTTCTTCTTGGTTTAGATAGCGATCCAGTACGCTGCCTGTTTCCTTGGCGAGTCCCTTAATTTTTGCGAACTCAATCAAATTCGCTTCAAAATTTTTATCTTCAACTTCTCGCGCATTGAATGCGTCTAATTCTTCTAAAAGAGCGAACTGCTCGTGTGTCAGTAGGTAAACCCACGCATCCGTTAATCGCAACACACAGCCGATTCGTGTTGGATGCAAAGGCTTCCCATCAGGTTTTAAGAATTGGTAATTGTATAGGAATTCTGACTGATTGAGGGTTCCATGCGATCGGATTTCAAGTTCAAATGGATAGGGTTCTGGTAAACCGAGGAGTTCCTGTTCAACGGACGTAAGCCGACATACCTCTTCAAACGGAATATGTACTGCTGTGTCAGACAATTCTGCTTGACCGTTATCAATAAATTCCTTAAGCAATAGCCACTGTGCTTGGGCTTGATAAGCATCTGGTGGCAAGGTATTCGCATACTCGGTTAGGGAAAGGTTACCCGACAGCGCGGTAAACTGAATACCAGCCGGTGTTTCCTGCCAACTGAATCGTAGGAGTTCTGATTTGTTTTTTGGGAATAAGCTTAGTATCTGTGTTACTTTCATTTACTAAAGTTTGGACAATTTTAAGAATTAAGGTGTTTGAAAGCAGAAAAGCAGGTATCCTTTCATAAACATAACGCTTGTTTTGAAAGGAAAG
>VXPE01000128.1 GCA_009839745.1 Candidatus Poribacteria bacterium | reverse complement strand
TAAGCCCCAGCGGGGCGATATGTGTGTTCTTAAAAAAATTGTCCAAAGTTTAGTCCATTTATAGTAAAACCAAAAAATAAGTGAACATTCGTAGCATAAACTTTTAGTTTGTGCAGGGGTGGCACGCAAACTAAAAGTTTGCGCTACAATCAGGGGGGGCAAGTCATTATTGACCCTACTATTGTTCTGTCAAGCCTAACATGACGGATAAAAAGTATTTCGCACGTCTCATTTCGCTGTAGGAGCGAGCTGTGCTCGCGATTTCTATCCGTCAATAGAGAGTGGACACAGCACTATAACGGGAAATGTAGGCATTTTGAGGGGTTCAAGTCCCCTTTCCCGCATCCCAGTAGCATCGTGCGATACCCAAGCACACCCGACAAAAAACACGTCGGTTCTACTGTGAGGGGTTCATACACGAGTGAGACGAACCCTGACACTGTGAGGACACTCGGAAGTAAAATAAGGCGTTAGCATTTCGGTGTTAACTTTGTGGGTTACACCATACCTCGCGCAACCTTGAGGTATGCCAGCCACGTATCGCTTCTGACGACGTATCAGACGACCCTGGTGATATTCAGGCTTAGAGGCTGTCGAGTCTCGTTATAAGGGGGTAGGATCCCCGTAGAAATCTGTGGGTTTCAATAGAAATACATAGATTTTTACTAACAGGAGAATTTAAGTGAAACTATCTATTTCTATACTCGCTATCGCTATGTTAATGATCGGCATTTCAGGTGCTGCGTTCGCAGATATAAATGATGGCGTTGTTGCCGCCTGGACCTTTGACGATGGTAAGGTAACGGATGCCATTGCTGACGCACACGGTGAACTCTTTAAGGGTGCTACAATCACGGGCGATGGTAAATTTGGCAAGGCGTTGGATGTTGATGGGAATCAAGATTCACGGGCGGATATTGAGTTCAACGATAAACTTGAGTCTATTATTGAAGGCGCACATACTGTCTCCTATTGGCTCTATGTCCGAGAGGGAAGAAACCACTCCGGGGTTTGGAAAGGCGAAAAGGTCGGTTGGGGTGCCAACTTCACCTTTCGTATGGTGACAACCAGTGATACCGGTCTGACGTGGGGAACATGCAGTGGCGGTGCTGAAAACTGGTTCGCCACGGATGGTGCCATTGAAACCGATAAGTGGTTCCATCTCTGCCAGACGGCAGATGGTGAGGAGGCAATTGGATACGTAACGCCAGAGGGCGGAAAAACCGAGATACCCGTGAGTGGCCAACAAAATCCGAAACTGGCACCGGAACCTTACAATCTGTTCAAAGATCGTCCTTTGGAACTCGGGGCAGGTCGAGGGATCGGTGGCAATGATGGCAACGATACGTTCCTTGATGGCATCATCGACGATGTTATCATCTGGGACCGCGCCCTCACTGAAGATGAAGTCAAGGAACTCGGGAGTGGCACACGTCCAGAAAAGGCACTTGCTGTCAAAGCGGAAGGCAAGTTAGCCACTACGTGGGGAAAAGTTAAATCCTATCATCATCACCGCTAAGTCCAATTGAAGGATAAAAAACAGAGTGGGTTTGTGAGATGCCACCGCAGACCCGCTCAATTAAGTTAGAACGATAAGGAGCTTATTATGAAGCAAATGTGTCTGTTTTTCATTTTAGCACTTATGGTATTCAGTGCCAATAGTTACGCTGGGCTCGAAGACGGCCTCGTCTCTGTTTGGAACTTTGACGATGGCACGGCGAACGATGCCGTCGGAGATAACGATGGTGAATTTATGAACGGTGCCAGCACGACAGACGCGGAATTTGGCATGGCACTTAACCTTGACAACCCCGAGAATCCCGCAACCGGCGAGAATACCGGACAGTATGTCGAAATCCCGTCATCGTCAAGTCTGGAAAAAGAAGATGGGGTCTTTTCTGTCTCTTTATGGGTCTACGTCAGACCCGGTGGCGGCAGAAACCACTCCGCAATGTTCTTCAAAGGCGACAAGGTCGGCTGGGGTGCCCATTTCTTCGTGCGGATGTGTACCACGAACGCCACCAACATGACGTGGGGCAGCTGCTGGGAAGGGGCTGAAGGTTGGTTTGCCACCGATAATGTTTACGCCGAAGATGAATGGGTCCATGTCGCTTATGTTGTTGATGGCTCAGAAGCGAAAGCCTATGTGACCTCTTCCGTCACTGGCGATACTGTCATTCCCGCCAGTGGCCAGGACAATCCCAAAGCGATTACAACACCGTTACTAACCTTCCCGGAGCGTCCAGTCGAACTCGGTGTTGGACGGCAGGTCGGCGGTAATGCCGGCAACGACTTCTGGATTGATGGCATGATTGATGAGGTCTATTTCTGGGAACGCGCCCTCAGTGAAGACGAAGTCCGGGACCTTGCCGGTGGTGCAAGTGTCGTTGCTGTGGAAGCACAAGGCAAGCTCGCTACTACATGGGCACAGGTCAAGAAACGCTAAGTGTTATTAACCTGAAACAGAAAGGCTCTGGGTTTCATGAATCCAGAGCCTTTTTGTTTTTCAAGGACCACCGTGTTGGAGAGGATACGCAATGAACGGATATTACGGCATTAGGGCTACTGAAGATCCTCAAGGCTTTTCGCTGTCAGTCCCTTCTCAAAGAGGGCATCGAGTTCAACAGGGCTACGCAGGGCACGCACTCGCGTGATGACCGCATCGGGAACGGGCGGAAACCGGTGTCGGAGCAGTTTCAGGAGTGCCTCTTGTTTGCCACGGATCTCCCCTTGCTCAATACCTTGTTCTAAACCTTGTTCTAAACCTTGTTCTAAACCTTGCTCAATACCTTGTTCTAAACCTTGT
>VXPE01000127.1 GCA_009839745.1 Candidatus Poribacteria bacterium | reverse complement strand
TTGATTCAGAAGAAACAATCTTCTATATCGACCTCCGAGATTACGAATGGGAGATTGGAATCAATCGGTGGACACTAATTGAGGCGGAATACCCTTACAGGATTGAGTTCAACGCGCCAACACAGACAGCACTCCGTGAAAAATTAGTGAACCTACGAGGAGAACTGGATTGTGAGGTGCCGTTCGTTCACGTGGACTGGTTCCTTGCGACAGCGTCTTTGCCACCGCTCTACCATGACATTCTTGGTCTCCCTGAAACCGATCGAGAGTTGGAAACACGGCTTGAGGTGAACGTTGTCGAGAATCTTCGGAACGCAGCGGGAAGGCGCGTCTGGCGTGCCGGTTTCAACGATTCCGGCGTATCCAATCATAACCGCGTTGTGGAACGGCATGAATCGCGATATGGTGCGTATTGGAAAAGTTACGACTTTGCGGGGAGTGTTGGCACACAGCATATTTTTACGCATCCACTCTCCTTCACACACGATGGCGGCGAGATTATCTTCAATCTGCCGAACGGCTTGCAGGCGTATTATTTGGCAGATGCCGGAGGCAACCGCCTTAATGAAGCACCAATAAGCATCGTTCGGAACCCTGCTGCGAGCGATCCAACCGTCCGTAATGGACTCTCCTGTATCGGTTGCCATACGGAGGGAATCAAGACCTTTGAAGATGAGGTGCGGGGTGTTGTTGAACAGAACGCCAATCCCCCCTTTAACAAAGATCGTGCCTTGCGACTCTACGTTGAGAAAGCCGAGATGGATGCGTTTGTGGCGGAGGATACCGAGCGTTATCGGGGGGCACTTGAGGAAACAGGCGGTGTGTTTGGTGGTATTGAGCCGATTCAGCGATTCCATGAAGCGTTCCAAAGACCTCTTGAGGCAGCACACGCTGCAGCCGCTGTCGGATTAGAAACCGAGGCGTTTCTTCAAAAGATTCAGCAGAATGTGAGTCTACAAAACTTAGGGTTACTGGTGTTAGAGAATCGCACCATGAAACGGGATACGTGGACAGAACAATTTAGTGAAGTTGTGTTTGCGCTGGATTTTTCCGAGTCGAAAAACCCGAACAGTTGATCCGCAAGTGGAAATCATCCCTGGAGAATCTGTTTACATTCCGGATCCGAACCTCCGCGCCGCAATTGCAGAATCCCTGGATAAAAAGGCAGGTGCCCAGATTACAGCAGAAGAAATGGCAACGCTGAGAGACTTCGTAGCGGAGAGTAGCGGCATTCGCGATTTAACAGGACTTGAGTTCGCTACAAATCTTCATTCACTGAACATCGCGAATAACCTTATATCCGACCTGTCACCCCTCTCAGGGCTCACACACCTGGCTTCCCTGTTTCTCTATGAAAATAAAGTATTCGACCTATCACCATTGACAGAATTACACAACTTAGCGTCGCTAGATTTTGCCCATAACCGAGCATCTGACCTATCGCCATTAGTAGGATTAAAAAATCTGTCGGGTATACATGCGACTGGTAACAACATATCCGACCTTTCACCTCTATCAGGAGTCCCGAACCTAAAAAGTTTTGGATCCTGGGACAACCCGCTATCCGACCTATCTCCACTGATAGAACTCGAAAGTATTGATATTTGCGGGGGCACCCCAGATATTTCGACACTCATCGGGGCAAAAAATTTGAAGGAACTCTATTTTCGTTCCTGCAATATTTCAGACATCTCACTATTGGCAGAATTTACAGGTTTGGAGCGTCTCAGTCTTGAAGACAACAAAGTTTCGGATATATCACCTCTAAGAGAATTAACGAAACTGAAGTGGCTAAACCTTGAAAAGAACAATATATCGGATGTATCTGCCTTAGGAGGTTTAGCTAATTTAGAATGGCTAAACCTTGAGGAAAACGCAATATCTGACTTTTTGCCTTTGGAGGGGTTGCAGCAGAACACAGCTATCCGTCTATTACATAATCCGGGTTCTCCGAAGCATGGCCCGAAAATAGTGGGGCCCTGGTTATGGATGATTACTCCCATAGGAGATAAGTCTGCTAAAGATGCTGCTGCTTCTGGAGTGGATTTCCTTGCAGAAATCAGTGAAGGTGATGTAACAGAACTGAAGGTTGCTACGAACGGTGCAGTTGAAGGCAATCCGGTTGGGGACAGCGTCTGGGTATCCCACAAAATCTCCGCAAGCGGTATTGACAACATAAATGATATGGTGAATGTTGCCGGATTGGGAATCGGTGATATAAACCGCCATGTTGCCTATGGAGTGGTGCACCTCTTTTCACCGAAAAAACAAAACATAAACATGTTTGTTGGCAGTAGTGATGCTGTCAAGGTTTGGCTCAATGGAAAATTGGTTCATAACAATCCGGTGCATCGTGGGTCTGAGGATTACCAAGATATGTTCCCTGTTATCCTGGAAATAGGGATAAACGTCTTGTTAGTTGCCGTTTATGAGGACTTTTGGGAGTGGGGCGGCTTTTTTGGGTTTGAACAAGGGGCAGCATACACTGTCACGGCATCAAACTCCGGAATCGGGTATAATTTTTCCGAAACAGCAATTCATGTCAGGGATACGTTCACCCTCGATCTCAGGGCAAGAAATATCATTGATTTAGCGGGATGGCAATTTGATATTGCGTTCGATCCTTCTGTGCTTGAAGCGATTGCAGTCAATGAGGGCGATTTCCTGAAAACAGAAGGCGAATCCACCTTCTTTCAAAAAGGAAAAATAGATAACCGATCTGGGAAGATTACAGGACTCAGTTCCGCAC
>VXPE01000126.1 GCA_009839745.1 Candidatus Poribacteria bacterium | reverse complement strand
TCAAAGCCGAAGTCCAAAAACGTATCGTCGGTCAAGACGCGATTATTGAAGGTGTGCTTTTCTGTTTGCTTGCCAACGGACACGCTCTCCTTGAAGGTATCCCCGGTTTAGGCAAAACACAACTCATCTATACCCTCAGCGAAGCCCTCGACCTCTCCTTCAAGCGTATCCAATTCACACCGGACATGATGCCCTCCGACATCACAGGCACAACGCTCCTTGTTGAAGATGAACACGGTAACAGGCAGTTTGAATTCCAACAGGGACCCATTTTTTCGCAACTCATCCTTGCCGACGAGATTAACCGCGCCACACCCCGCACGCAGTCTGCACTCCTTGAAGCCATGCAAGAGCGCACTGTCACCGTCGGACGCACCAGCCACAAGTTAGACGAGCCGTTTTGCGTCCTCGCCACACAGAACCCGTTGGAGATGGAAGGCACTTACCCGCTCCCCGAAGCACAACTCGACCGATTCCTCTTCAAACTCCTGATCGATTTTCCCGGTGAAGATGAGATCGTCGAAATCCTGCGCCGCACCACATCCGGTGCCGAGATCACTATCGACACGGTGACGAATGCTGAGACACTCAACGAGATGCGTCAACTCGTGCCGCAGGTCATCATCGCCGAGCATGTCGAACGGCACATTATCCGACTCGTCCGCGGCACACATCCGGATTCCGAGGATGCCCCGGAGATCGTCAAACGCTATGTCCATCTGGGTGCCGGGATTCGGAGTGTCCAGGCGATAGCCCTCACCGCTAAAATCAGAGCCATCCTCGATGAGCGCTACAACGTCGCTTTTTCTGATATTGATGCCGTCCTACTTCCTGCGCTCCGTCACCGCATCCTTCTCAACTTCGAGGGGCAAGGCGAAGGTATAGAACCCGATGCGATTGTTAACGAAGTCCAAAAGACTATAATTCCCACATCCTAACTCCTATTCTTGTCTTTATTATCAAAAACACCCGAAAATGAAAACCCATGAAGGATGTCTGTTTCTCAAAAGCAGTTTGGTTCGTAGTAGCGCAATTTCTTGCGCGTTCTGTAAGTTCTGTGCAGAATTAATCTCTTGACATCCGTTTGAACCTACACTATAATATGGGATTATCAAAAATCGGAAAAAATGACAATGCGAATTTGCTATTTTTAAAAAGAGGCGAAAACAGTAATATGGAAGATTTTACAGCGGGTGTGTACCGACAGCAGCGGGAATACAAGAGTTTTAGCCCATCCTTCATAAACTGTCCGTTTACTTGGGAAAATCGTCAAATAGATCAGTTAGTCGAACAAGCTGCACATCTTTTGGGAGCACTCAACGCTTATGCGGAAATTGTACCAGATGTCGATTTTGCGATTCCAATGAGCATCGCAAAAGAAGCGATAGACTCCAATCTGATTGAGGGCACAAAAACTGAGATTGATGAGGTTGTTCTGCCACAATCGGAGATTCCGTCAGTCAGACAGGATGATTGGCAAGAGGTCCAAAATTATATTGCAGCCATGAATTTCGCAATAGCCGAACTACCAAGAATCCCGATTTCAATGCGACTTCTCAAGGATGTCCATAAAATATTACTGTCCGGCGTTCGCGGAAAACATAAGGCACCGGGTGAAATTCGCAGGAGTCAAAACTGGATCGGTGGTTCATCACTTTCTGACGCTATTTTCGTCCCACCTTCACCGGAGGCACTTCCGGACCTCCTAAGTGATTTGGAAAAATTTTGGCACAACGAATCGCTACAACTGCCATTCCTCATCAAAATCGCTATCACACATTATCAGTTTGAAACCATCCACCCCTTCCTTGATGGGAACGGTAGGTGTGGGAGACTCTTAATCGTTTTGCAACTTATTGATGCACAGTTACTTAACAAGCCTGCGCTTTATGCCTCCACCTTTTTTGAGAAAAACAAGGTTTCATACTACAATTCGCTCACTCGCGTTCGCACTGCAAATGACTTGGAACAGTGGATTGTATTTTTTCTACTTGGAATCGTTGAGACAGCACAGCACGGACTCAAGACATTCAAAGGGATTATCGCGCTTCGCCAAGAATATGATGCCAAAATCCTGACTCTCGGTTCCAGAGCACGAAACGCTCAAAAGTTGCTCCAGCGCATGTATGCAAACCCCATTGTTAACGCGAGATGGGTTGAAAAGGAGTTAGACATCAGTTTTTCAAGTGCAAGCTTGCTCCTAAAATCCTTGACAGAACTTGATATATTGAAGGAGACTACAGGACATTCCCGCAACCGCCTCTTCGTCTTGGAGAAATACCTGAACCTCTTTAGAGATTAACGGACTTCACATAAAGACTATGCAGACCCCTATTCAGAAAACATTTGACAGATAGAAATAAAAGTGTTATACTTCTCTTAAATAGGGTTTACGCGCGCTGCTCTTTTGTAGCATAACCTGTTAGGTTGTGCAAAGGGACAGCTGGCGTTTTTTATACGATCTCTATCTCATGGCGCGGGCGATGGTCAAAATCGCGTAAGTCCTGTTAAACACAAATACCTGTCTTCGTAAAACAGTTACAAACGTATGGCACAAAGGAAAAAAACTGGGATGTTAGAGTTCAGTTGGGCAACTATCAGCCTAATAGACATCGGTGTGCTGAGTATCAGTATTATCGGCTTATGGTGGTTGAAAAACCAGGTCGAGCGATACAAAACACTCTCTGAAGAATTAGATAAGCGATACAACGCTCTTCATCAGGAACACACAACGCTCCAACAAGGACATGAAACGCTCCAGCAGGAGCACATAACGCTCCAGCAAGAACATAAAACGTTACGGCAGGAACACACAACGCTCCAGCAAGAACATGAAACACTTCAACAGGAATTTAGAACTTTCCAAAGCACGGCTGATCGGAGATATAATGCTTTGCTTGACCAGCATAACGCGCTCCAGGAGGCCCATGATACTCTGCTAAATCAGCACAACACGCTTCAGGAAGAAAATGCAACCCTTCGAACCGGGTTAGATGTTATTGCAAGAGAGCAAAAAGCCCTCCAGACATCACACGATCGTTTGTCCGGACGACATGCTGAACTCGTCGAAAGAGTGATGCCAGTCTTTGAAATATTGGCTCGCGAAAAACTGATGGAAATAAACGCTCGCAATCAAAATTGAGTACCTCCGCTTTATTAAAAAATATGCAAACATCCCAACAAAAATTACAAACCCTCCTTCAACAACTCTTCCGAGCGGATGCCGCCGATCTCGACTTCGGCATCTAGAGTGGTGAACATTTCTCCACCTATAGATTCAAATCCCAAGGCGTGACTGTTACCTTTGACCTGCGTGATGTAGATATTGAAAAGGACAACGTCAAAGGCATGAAACGTTTTTTTGTTCCTCTATCTACCGAGATAACTTATAAATCCGAAACCAATGATATATGCATTCCGTTTGAATACCGTCCTCTTACCGATGCAGAAAAGAAACACTACAGTGGTCAGAAACAACAAGACAAAATCCTTGATGCCGCCGAACCCGAAATCATCGCACAACTCACAAGCCACTATAACGCCATATCCGCACTCAATCGGCAAACAACAAACCTCCTTGATAAGGGGGGCAGGGGGGTTACCGCTCTCAAAAAACACCTCCGCGCCTACACCCGCCGCAACACCGCAGACTTCTTCATCCACAAAGACCTCAAGGGGTTCCTCAACCGGGAACTTGATATATACATCAAAAATGAAGTTCTTCCATTGTCAGACTTGATTTTAACAAATGTTAAAAATGGGGGAGGGGTAGTAAACTGATGGTTAACAAATAGTAACAATTGGCTTGAAACCGCGAAACTTGTTCACAGTATCGCCACCCAGATTATTGATTTTCTCTCCCATATTGAAGAATTCCAAAAACGTCTCTGGCTCAAAAAGAAATTCGTCCTCTCCACCGACTACTGCCTCACACTCGACCGCGTTCCAGAAGAATTTTATCCTGAAATTATTGATAACGCTGCGCAGTTTGAGGAGTGGAAAGACTTGTTTGCTATCCACGAAATAGATCCCGACCTCTTCAACCTCCCTGATAAGGGGGGCAGGGGGGTTAAAACCCGTTCCGCCGATTTCCTCAAGGCAAATCCCAACCTCGTCTTAGATACCTGCCACTTCAATCCTGATTTCAAAGATCGTCTATTGGCACATTTTGACGATTTAGATAATGAAATAGATGGCTTATTAATTCACGGCGAGAACTTCCAGGCTTTAAATCTCTTGAAAAAAAAATACCACAAATCAATAGAATGTATTCACATTGATCCACCCTACAACACTAAAACCAGTGGATTTGTTTACAAGAACACTTATCAACACTCAAGTTGGTTATCAATGATGGCAGATCGAATAACTCTCGCCGAGCAGTTAATGGCATCAGATAGTTGTATCCTTTGCCATATTGATGAGAATGAATATGAAAAACTCTTCCTCCTCTTTCAAACTCTGCAAATGGACGATCAGGGAACAATTGTATGGGATAAAAGAAACCCTGTTTTTGGCACAAATACGATTGCTACGCAGCACGAATATGTTGTGTGCTATTCTACAGGAACTATAAAACTCAATATCAGACCTATCAACCGTAAAGCCATTCTTAGGAAGGCTTCTTCATTAATAAAACAGCATGGCGGTGTTACCGAGGCGTGTTGCAAAGAATTTAGAACTTGGCTTAAGGACTATCCTAATTTGACTGGCGGAGAGCGGGCATATTCAAAAATCGATGAAAATGGAGATGTTTATTCAGAGGTTAGCCTAGCAGCTCCTGGACGGCAGAACGACCCAAAATTTCGCATTCCGTTGATTCATCCATGTACAGGTAAACCTTGTCCTGTGCCAGCAAATGGCTGGAGTAGAACACCGGAAAAAATGTGGAATTTCTTGGCTGAGGAGCGTATAATCTTCGGACCGGATGAAAAGAAACAACCTCGACTCAAAGTTTATTTGATAGGACTTACGCAGTAGCGATTTATATCGCAGAGGATTTCAGTTGTTGACAAAG
>VXPE01000125.1 GCA_009839745.1 Candidatus Poribacteria bacterium | reverse complement strand
GCAGTCTTTGAGGCGATCTGTCAATGCGATATAATCTCTTAGAAATGGTATAAGTTCGATTTACTGAAAACTGAATGCCTTTGACTGTGGTTTCATTTTGAATTGACTTAAGTTTTTTAAGTATGCTACAATGCGCGGATACCGTTTGAGTCCGACAATTGATAAACCATACTCAATTGTCAAAGGAGGGCAGGACGATGGATAGACCTGAGAAACACTCAGATAAAAAGGCAGCGATGCACGTCGGTGTTCAAGGCATCGGAACATCTCCGAAAGAGTTGGCATTCCTCGTGCGGCACGGGGTAACACACATGGATGCCTCCGTCGAGCATACCGAAACCGAAACACTGATTCGACACAAAGCGGAAGCAGCGGAAGCGGGTGTTAGTCTTGAGATGATTCATATCGGGCTGCCGAGGAGCATTACGCTCGCCGAAGATCCGCAGCGCGATCGGGATCTTGATGCCGTTTGCGAAATGATCGAGAACGCTGCGGCGGCTGGGTTGCGAGGCTTAAATTATAATTTTTGCATTCTAAACCATCAGCGGACGGAGAGCACCCCCGGACGCGGTGGCTCCAGTTACAGCACTTTCGATTTCTCCAAATACGATAACGCAACACTTTCAGAGGCGGGTGAGGTGAGTCGTGAAGAGGCGTTTGATCGGATCGCGTATTTTCTTGAACGTGCAATCCCAGTCGCTGAGGCAAACCGAATTCAAATGGCGTGTCATCCAAACGATCCACCGGCACCTATTTTGAGAGGTGTTGAACGGTGGAATTACCCCGTCTTTGACGGCTTGAAACGCTTCGCTGAAATTGTGGACAGTCCGTATCACGGCTTTAATTTTTGCTGCGGCACAGTGTCCGAAGGTTTAGACGATCCGAGGACTGAGTTCTACGAAATCCTGCATTATTTTGGCGAGCAGAAGAAACTCTTCAACATCCACTTTCGTAACATTCGTGGTGGACTGCACAACTTCCAAGAGGTATGGCCCGATGAAGGACACCTGGACATGCATAAAGTTGCACAGACGCTCCGAGATGTGGAATATCCGTATATGTTGATGCCCGACCATGCGCCAGGACATTCTGATGATCCATCGCCACCGGGTGTTTCTGGTAGAGTTCGACAGGCGTGGGCATTCCAGTTCGGATATATTATCGCACTGATTCAGGCGGTAAATTCAGAATAGCAGGTTAATGCGTTTCACTTAGAGGGACACAGTCCTTTTCAAAACGTCCCTTAACGGTAAATTCAACCCGTAGGAGGTACACATGAAATCCGTTATAGTTTACTTAGCGATCATCACCATGAGTCTGGCTCTCGCAGTCCAAACTGATGCGGAGATAGACTTTGAAACCGCAAGAGGCATTTGGCTCCTCGACGAAGGGAAAGGCGATAAAATCGAGGATATCTCTGGAAACGAAAACCACGGCGAACTCCAGGGCGGAAAATGGGCCAAAGGTCCAGATGGTCCCGCTCTGAGTTTGAACGGGCAAGACGATCGGGTTATCATTCCTGATTCCAAAAGTATGTATCTGGAAAAGGAGTGGTCAATTACTTCATGGGTGTATGTCAACAAATCCGAGAACGGGTATGGACATATTCTTGGCAAAAGACCCGCGGCGGGTACAGTGGCTAATTACGCCTTCAGGACCAACTCCAGCGGGACTGGTTGGGAAGCTTACTTTGCGAACGGCGGCTGGAAAGGTGCCTGGAATCAAAGTCAAGTGAAGAAAGATGAATGGTTGTACATGACCGCAACTTATGACGCAAAGGATACCATCAAGATTTATGAAAATGCGGAGGAAATCGCTTCTGTTGGCGGGATGGGGAAACCGGCACCCCAGAACGATACGGATGTCAACATCGGCGGTTGGACCAACAATACCTCTGAGACACTTGACGGTATGCTCTATGATGTCGCAATTTTCGCCTCTGTCTTGGAAGCAGAGGATATAGAAGAACTCATGGAGAAGGGTCTAAAGGCTGCACTGCCTGTTGAGCCTGCTGGCAAACTGGCTACTACCTGGGGAGGCATCAAATCCCGGCGATAGACACGGCACATCGAGTGCAGCGGGTGTGATCCCTGAACGCCTGACTGCACTCATTAGTTTCATCTTGTTTTATTTTCCTCATCAGACTATAATACTCATATCAGTCCCTTAATTCAGTAACACAGACTTAAATTAATACGATTTTCAGTCATATAATCTGGTCGCTTGCTCAGGGAGCAACTTAGGTTAATATGGAGATGAATATGCCGAAGCCCCCGAACGTCCTTCTGATTCTCGCCGATGACCACGGCTATGGTGATATTTCAGTTCACAACGGTCCTTCAGTCCAGACCCCCAATATTGACAGAATTGCGGCAAACGGTGTGCGATTTACTCAATTTTATGCCAATTCCTCTGTCTGTTCTCCCAGTAGAGCGGCTCTCATGACGGGACGCTACCCGGATCGTGCCGGAGTGCCAGGGGTTATCCGCACGCATCCAGAAAACAGTTGGGGCTACTTTCGACAGGACGCCGTCACACTCCCCTCAGTTTTGAAGCAAAAGGATTATCGGACGGCACTTATCGGGAAGTGGCACCTTGGACTTGAACCGGAGAATCATCCATGTCAGCGGGGCTTCGACCATTTTCACGGTTTTCTCGGCGATATGATGGATGACTACTACACGCATCTCCGACACGACATCAACTACATGCGACAGGGTTCCGATACGATCCATCCGCGGGGGCATGCCACAGATCTCTTCACAGACTGGAGTGTGGATTTCATTCGGGCGCAGGCACAATCATCAGAGCCTTTTTTCCTCTACCTTGCCTATAATGCACCCCATACACCGATTCAACCGCCTGACGATTGGGTGGAACGGGTGAGAGAACGCGAACCAGATATTTCTCTGCAGCGCGCTAAATACATCGCGCTTGTTGAGCACATGGATGCTGGTATTGGACGCGTCCTCGATACGCTCGTTGAAACGGATCAATTGTCCAATACACTTGTTATTTATACCTCTGACAACGGGGGGTCGATGGATGTTGGGGCGCACAACGGTCCCTTGC
The DNA here is from genome assembly GCA_009839745.1 of Candidatus Poribacteria bacterium. Classification (NCBI taxonomy): domain Bacteria; phylum Candidatus Poribacteria; species Candidatus Poribacteria bacterium. Next base: position 16,741 of record VXPE01000125.1, on the reverse strand, counting down.
GCGGGCAAAAGGGCGAGATGTATGAAGGTGGCATTCGAGTCCCAACGTGTGCCATGTGGCCAGGGCATGTTCCAGAGAGACATGTCACCGATCAGGTTGGGTTGCTGATGGATCTTTTCCCGACCGTCTGTGAGGTCGCAGGTGCCCCGATCTCTCATGAAATCGAAGGACGTTCAATTTGGCAAACGCTTCAAGGGGAACAGCAAGATTTCTCTGATCGCATCCTCTATTGGCTGCGTAGAGAGGGAGGACAGCGGTTTCTCGGACAGTGTCAGCACGCCATAAGACGTGGGGACATCAAATTGTTGCACAATAGTCCGTTTGAGGCATTAGAACTTTACGATTTGTCAAGTGATCCACTGGAGACGACGAATGGTTCACAGACCCAGACAGACCTTTTTAGAGAAATGAGTCAATTATTTCAAGCAGAAACGCAAAAGGCTGGGTGTGTCCCGTGGCAGCGGTAAGATTAAAATTCAAATAGAAAAGGAGGTTCCTGTTTTGTTTTACGGACGAAATTTATCCGATACCTCAGAAATCGAGGATACTCGCGACGCGACTCCTGATTCGCGGACGAAAGATCGCAATGATGCGATGGGGGGTACTTTAGACATGGATACCGGAAAGACAGTAAGTGTATCAACACCCAAATACGCTGGACCTTCAGTCGGATGGACAGAAAAGCTGGGTTACAGTTCCCTGCATGATGCGGCACGGGACAATGCTTATGATGCAGTAGCAGTATTGCTGGAAAACGGCGCAGAGGTCAACGCAAAAGACCAATATGGTTATCCGCCTCTGCACTGGGCGGCGTGGCACAATGCTTATGATGCAGTAGCAGTATTGCTGGAAAATGGCGCAGAGGTCAACGCGAAGAACGATAAGGATTTTACGCCGTTACACTGGGCAGCATGGAACAATGGGCATGAAACAGCAGCAATACTGTTGGAAAATGGCGCAGAGGTCAATGCAGAGAATGAAGATGGCGACACGCCGTTACACTGGGCAGCATGGCGCAATGTTTATGAAGCAGAAGGTGCCTCGCTCGAAGACCAAACGGGGGTCAATCCGAGAAACAAATCTGGTTATACGCTCCTACACTGGGCAGTCTGGCGTAATGCCCAGAAAACAGCAATCGTCTTGTTGGAGAATGGCGCGAATGTTAGCGCGCAAGACAAAAATGGCTGTACGCCTCTACACATTGCGGCGGAAGACGACACTTCTGAAGTAGCAACAGTATTGGTAAAAAAAGGTGCGAATATCAACGCGAGAGACAAAAATGGTGATACACCTTTGCACGTTGCAGCGCAGCACAATGCGTATGAAACGGCATTGGTATTGTTAGAAAGTGGTGCGGATGCTAACGCTGAAGATGATCAAGGTCATACGCCTCTACACATTGCGGCAGAGCAAAAAGCGCATGAGGCAGTGAAAGTGTTATGCCGTCACCGAGAACGCAGGGGATGGTCATGGTGATCGTCGTTCAATACGTGAGCGTCAAAGAATTGTGGATAGCCAATGACAAATAATCTTGTTTTATGGTATCAGAAACCAGCGGAGGTATGGACAGACGCACTCCCCATTGGAAATGGACAGCTTGGTGCTATGGTGTTCGGGGGTGTGGAGCGAGAACGCATTCAAGTCAACGAAGAAAGTCTTTGGGACGGGGGTCCCCGCGACACAAACAATCCAAAGGCTTTGGAAGCACTGCCGAAGGTGCAGCAGTTGCTCTTTGAGGATAAAAACGAAGAAGCGACTCAACTCGCTGGTGAGACGATGCTTGGTGTTCCAGAACGTATTAAGTCCTATCAATCCTTAGGCGATCTATTCCTTGAATTTTCCCATGAGGGTAGCCCTACCGAATATCACCGAGAGTTAAATTTGAATACAGGCATTGCAAAGACAACCTATCGCTGTGGGAACGTAATTTTTAGCAGAGAAGTTTTTGCGACAGCAGTAGATAACCTGATTGTCCTCAGAATTGAATCTGACACGACAGGGGAACTCGCTTTTGATGTCGCGATCACCCGGGAACAAGATGCGACTGTTGAAGCGATTGCTGCCAATATCCTGAGATTGGACGGGCAATGCGGCAAGGATGGGATGCGTTTTTCGGTGTATCTACAGGCGCACATTGAGGGTGGGAAGATCCAGTCGGAGAACGCTCAACTGGCTGTGCGGGATGCAAATGCTGTGACACTTCTTCTCGCCGCTGGGACGAGTTACATTCATCAGAATGATATGAGCGGAAACCCACATTCGCTGTGCGAGGGGCATCTCACGGGTATAGATGCAAAATCGTATACACGGATCCGGGCAGATCACATTGCCGATCATCAGGACCTCTTTCAACGAGTGCATTTGGATCTCGGCAACACCGAGGCTGCGCAGCTTCCAACCGATGCACGCTTGGAAGCTGTAAAGGCAGGTGCCTCGGACCCGGGACTTGTTGCCCTCTACTTCCAATACGGACGCTATTTGATGATGGGAAGTTCGAGACCCGGATGCCTACCTGCGAATCTACAGGGCATCTGGAACGAGCACATGAATGCCCCTTGGAATAGCGATTTTCATACCAATATCAACCTCCAGATGAACTATTGGGTCCCTGAAATCTGCAACCTTGCGGAGTGCCATATCCCCTTATTCGATTATATGGATACACTTGTTGAACCGGGGAGTCGCACGGCGAAGTGCCATTACGGTGCCAATGGTTGGGTTGTGCATCATCTTTCCGATGTATGGGGTTTCACAACGCCTGCTGATGGCATCTGGGGTATCTGGCCCGTAGGTGCAGCGTGGCTGTGTGAACATGTGTGGGAACACTATCTTTTCGGTGGCGATAAAGATTTTCTCATAGGGCAAGGCTACCCACTCATGAAAGGTGCTGCCCGCTTCATCCTAGATTTTCTCGTTGCGGCACCCGAAGATACACCTCTTGCTGGTAAACTTGTCACGAATCCGTCACACTCCCCCGAAAATAGCTTCCTAAAGCCTGATGGCACACGCTCTCTTTTTACCTACGCTGCAACGATGGATCTGGAAATCATTCATGAACTCTTTACCAACTGTATCGCCTGTATTGATGTTCTCGGGGCGGATGCCGAATTTCGTGCTGAATTGGTCTCTGCTCTGGATCGACTCGCGCCGCTCCAGATTAGCGAGAAAACAGGTCGGTTGCAAGAATGGGTTTTTGACTACGACGAACCGGAACCCGGACACCGGCACATGTCGCACATGTATGCACTTCATCCAAGTTGCCAGATCACGCTGCGTGGGACACCGGAATTGGCAGCCGCAGCAAAGAAATCGTTGGAATATCGTTTGGCGCACGGGGGTGGACATACGGGTTGGAGTCGCGCATGGCTCGTCAACTTCTGGGCACGGCTTGAGGATGCTGAAGCGGCATACTCACATCTTCAGGCACTTCTGGCGAAATGCACTTTAACGAACCTCTTTGATACGCATCCGCCGTTCCAGATTGATGGGAATTTTGGGGGAACCTCGGGTATCGCAGAGATGCTGTTGCAGAGCCATGCGGGTGAGATTCACCTATTGCCCGCACTTCCAAAGGCGTGGGGAACAGGCAGTACCAGCGGATTGCGTGCCCGTGGCGGATTTGAGGTGGCAATGGCATGGGAGAACGGACACCTCACCGAGGCACACCTCCACTCCACATTGGGAGAAGACTGCACTGTCCGAGCAGCCGCGACCGTCTCGGTGACGTGCGATGACGGACCCGTTGAAACGGAACAATCGGAGTCGGTTGTCACGTTTAAAACAGAGGCAGGCAAAACGTACGCACTCGCAGCAACGAACCACAAGGAAAGTTAGAAAGACAAACGAGTTTGATCTGCATACTGTCTGATGCGATCCTTTGCCAATTCAACGTATTTCCTCTCAACGTCGTACCCAATATAATGTCTTCCTGATTTCAAAGCACTCAAGCATGTGGTACCACTTCCACAGAATGGGTCCAAGACGACATCCCCTACGAAGGTATAGAGTTGAATTAACCGATGCGGCAACTCCTCAGGAAAGGGTGCGGGATGTCCGATACGTTTCGCCGAGACGGACGGAAAGGTCCAGACGCTTTTTGTCCATTCTAAGAAATCCTCTTTGCGAATCGAATTCTCTCTCCCGTTGCGTTTCCGAGAAAAGGAACCCTTTGAGAAGACAAGGATATATTCATGAACGTCTCTCAGCACGGGGTTCGCCGCGGATTGCCAACTTCCCCACGCCGTTGAAGATCCAGCACTTGAAGCCTTGTCCCAGATAATCTCACCCCGCATGTAGTAACCTATTGATAGCATGTCCTCTATGATGTAACTATGCAACGGGATATAGGGTTTCCGTCCCAAGTTCGCGATATTAATGCACGCTCTACCGCCGGTAACCAATTTTTTATACGTCTCAGCCAAAACAGTATAGAGAAGCTCTCTGTATTCCGCGAGCGACAAGTCCTCGTCATACTCCTTTTTCGCATTATACGGCGGAGACGTAACCATCAAATGAACGCTATTATCAGGAATTGCGGACATATCCGTGCTGGATGTACAATGGAGTCGATCAAGACTTTCGGCAGGGATCGGGTTTTCAATCCATGAATCCGGTTCTGGGAGTTCCTGATCGGCGTAGAGTTTGCTTCCATAAAACGCGCTCGCATCGTGATTAATTCTGCCGGAGGTTCCGAATGCACTGGTCTGAGTGCCCTGTTTCTGAGATTCCGAGCTCATTCTGATGATACCCTCCCACTCCCTTAATACCGATCCGGGGACCAGAAGATGACATCGCGCTTAGGAAACAACGTGCCTAAAAACGCCGAAATTTCAGGGGAAACCGAAGCCCCGGAGTTTATCTGCTCCCATCCTATCTCACCGAACAGAAGTTGCCAGAAATCTGCTTCGGTTAAGTCTACTCTCAAGTCAACAGTATCGGTATTTTCAGGAACAATTTGCAGCGTCCCATCCGCATTGTGTCGTAAGGCGGCTTGCTGATTGTTGAGTGGAGGCAATTTGACAGTAAGCGGTGGAAACGTCTCCTCGGCATCGGCAATTCGCGATTCCCACCCGACAACAAGACGCCGCAAAAATACCGGTAGGTTCACAGCATAGAACATCATTCCGGCATCTATGCAGCAAGCGGCATCCTTTATAGGAGTTAGTTCGCCATGGCATCTCGCCATGAGGCGTTCTGCAAATGGATGTTGAACAGAGAACGCGCCTTCTATTTTTTCAACCCCCTGCGCTTTACACACTCTCAGAAAATGGGATACGAGTGCCTCCAAGACTTCTGGATTATTTGGGATGCATCCTACCTCACGCACTTCTACGGTCTTTTCATCTATCTCATAGTTGAGATACCCGCCGATGTGTTCATCTCGGCGTGCGACGACGGTCGGAAGAACACCGCGAATACGGGAAGGTGCCATATCCCAGTAAGCACGCGTCCGGGCAATTGTTCCGCTCTGCTGGGCGTTGGCGCGATCATGTAATGCTGCCACAGCGTCTAAATCCGTTTCTGGGTTAAAATTGGTTACCTGCCATCCCACTGGTGCTTCTGCAGGCGTTACCGAGTCAAGCGTCAGTTGGAATCCATATAAAGGGAAGGAGGTCCATCTGAGCCGTCGGTAAAACCCTTCTGGAATGATGCTAAACAGGGCACCGATGTCACATCCTATCATCCGCAAATAGTCAATTGTATCCTGCATGAGGGCAGATGCGTACCCAACGCCACGATACTTCGGATGTGTGCAAACGCCGCCAATGCCGCCCATTGTTATGAGGGAGGCACCGACCCGTATGCGTCGCTCCCAAACGCGCAGGGTCGAAACAATCGTGTCGTTCACGACGACAACCCGGGTTTGCGGCAGTCTGTAACTGTTATCCCCGCGGATATACTGCCAATAGCGTTCATGTCCATCGGGATTAAACGCCAAGCAACAAAGTTCAACAACCTGTTCTAATTCTGATTCGTAAGCCCCTCTAATTTCCATTTTTTAATTATACCTTGCGGAGGAATAACGTGCCTTTGGACTTTGAAGTGAGTCCCTAATATCCGCCTGCGTGTCTTTGATAGGGTATTTCTGCGTATTGTTGCAGGCTACAGACTTGGGTTTAACGAAGACCTCTTTACCGATAACCAACTACTCATTATACCTTGTGGAGGAATGAAAATGAGGTTAATCACTGCATTGAAAAAATAACGCCTAACGCTTCATTCGGGGTTTGGATTAATTTCTCACACCCTTCAGGTGCCTGATCGATCGGGATAATATCTGTAATCAACGGTTGCACCTGGATTTTGCCTTCCGACATCAACCGCAGCGATAATTCCAAATTCCGTTGCGTGGGCCACGGGACAAACACGGGTGGGTAGTCGGCGCCGTGTTCATAATCCTCATCGTGGTAACCGGGTCCAGTGCGCGCGGCACTGATAACATCGACGTTGCCGAGACCTGCCGCGAAACCGTGCGTAATGTTTGCCCCCCCGACGATGACAATCCGTCCAACCTTATGCGTATCGGGTGCCGTCTTGAGCATGGCGCGGATCTGTTGAAACGCACCCGTCGCGTCGCCACCAAAGGCGATGATTCCGCAATCCATACCGTAACCGTTGGTGAATTCCTCTGCGATCGGAATCGGATCTGTATCGGAAACGTTTATGGCGCGATGTATCCCAGCGGTCTCTGCAATGCCTATCCGTAGCGGCAACGTATCCAATCCAATAACATAGGCACCTGCGACTTTGGCGATCTGGCACGCGAATTGACCAACGATGCCCAATCCCGCAACGACGACATTCTCACCGATACGGATGCGCCCGCGTTGCACTGCGTGGAGTGCGGTTGCCGCGAGATGAATAGATGCGGCGTCTTCAGCACTGACGTTATCGGGAACTTTCGCGCATAGATTGTGCGGGATACAGGCGGACGTAGCGTGAAGGGCGTATCCACCCCCCATACCAGCCACCCTGTCTCCGATCTCAAATTCGTCGCAGTCTCCTTCTTTACCGACGACCACGCCAGCGTTCGTATAACCGAACGGACGTTGTCGCGCTTCGGAACCTGGATTCTCACGTCGCCTTTTGACACCTCCCAGCTCGGTGCCGGGACTTACCATCGAGGCGTGCACCTCAATTAAGAGCTGCCCGGGTTTCGGGGGAGGCGTTTCCTGCTCTTCTGTCCAGATACGTCCGACTTCGTTCATCATCACAACTTTTCTTGTTTTACGCATAAAAAATTCTCCATACTCTTGAATAGGACTTATGCATTTTCTCTTAAAGTCCGCCCGATAAGGGGAATTCAGGGGTTAAAAACACCGAAATATTCTCACCGCGAGGCATTTTTTAGCAAAAACATATCCTGTCTGTTCAATTGGGAGATACAGGAAATGCATCCTGTGGAATGGTGTTAATGCCGTCCATACCAAGGTGTGTAAATTTTTGTTGAGTGTCTGAATCGCGGATTATCGCAGATAACACGGAAGATCCCTGTCAAGTCGGATTGTCAGGCAGTACTTTGCGCGATATCTACCCATCTACACTTTGTTACACTTCGTCAATTTCGGTGGGAGGGGGTTTGCGTTTCTGTTTTCCCTTAAGGCACAGAAATTTTACACCCTGTTTCTTAAGTTCTTCCTGCCTACGCCTTACATCAACACAGTATCTATGAATATCGCCGTTGAATCGCGCATTAACTCGTCGTTTTGCTTCGCGGACTTCTTCCAAAATTTCGTTCATGTTTCAATCTCCAGTAATTGTTTCGGCGTTAGAATCCTAACCGGAAAATAGCCTGCTGTCTTACAAACCCGGTCAAATTGGATTTTCTGATTTGGGTTTGCAAGGTGCCGAAGATTCCATGTAACAAGATATGGAACCTCATTTACGGTAGCCACTGCCGATCCAATTGAAAATCCACCCCTGCAACCTTTTTGTATTATAACGTGAGTTTAATAAATAATCAAACTGATATTTCTAACGGTGGAAAAAATTCGGAGAAAAATTTTTTTCACCAAAATCATAGAGCTCACGACAAGAGGAAACAATCGTGAGCATGCTGCCATTGGAGTGTTCCTTCAAGCGAGTAAGAGCCGTATAGAATAAAGCTCGATCTTCAGCAGTCGCAATGCGATTAACGTGTAGAACTAAATGTCTACAGGACTTTGGGTTTTCCAACCATATTTGATTGAACTGTGGAGGGTATTTAAACTCCAATCCTTAATCTCAAATACAGCTATTCCAGCATAAGGGTTGAGGAGAACAAGATCAGGTCTCAACCCATTGAGATGAGGTTGTATGTACATTTCCCATTCACGAAAAAGCTTACCATTAAACATTTCAAAGACTTCGCGTTCGCCCGGTGTAAGCGGCGTTGGCAGTCTGTCCCATTGGTCTTTAGGTGGATCCATAATACGTTTAGGAGCCCATGGCAGTCCCACGCGGATTGTGTTAACTTGTGAACAGCGCGGTTCCATAAGTGGTTCCAATTCCCGGCAGAGATAAGACCATATTCCCTGTAAATAATCTAAAGAAGACGGCTCAACCGCTGCCCATGTGATGTATAAAGGGTGCTCAGCGTATTTTTCAACTTCAGCTTTAAGCATAATCCCTAAATGAAGTCCCCCGTTTATTCAGACCCAAAATTAGCAAAGTTAAGACATCTGTTGTTTCCATATCCCATCCCATTAAGGTATGTTTACCGGTAAGGCTCCAAATCAATGCCTGGATATGCCTGTTCAAGACGTGCGAGTGCCTCGGGTGTATAGTATTCATCGCCAAGAGGGGGCCACCCCAAAACGCGTCGCACAGTGGGGGTTGTTTGAGCGACAAATTTCATATACTGCGGGGTGCCCCACCCCGGCACCGGACGCGTTGTTTTACACCAATCGTCATTGTCGGCGCGATGGAAGTGAAAGCCCATCCACCCGCGTTGTCTGCTCTTGTTCTCAAACGGTTGTGCGGCATGAACCAAGTAACTGGATCGGAACGACACACTCCCCGCTTTCGCTGTAAGGGGCACCGGATCTGTGAGTTCTCCTTTAAATTCACGTAGGTCAGGAATACCCATGCCACCTGCTCTGCCCGGATACTTCTCCCATATTTTATCCAACTGGTTCTGTGAACCGGGGCAGACGAGCATCGGCGCACCGTCTAATTCGATGTCGTGTAGGAAGATAGCGGTCAGAACATATCCGTAGCGTTGCCAATCCGGGTGCGGGGGTAAGGGTGAGTTCGTCGCATTGTCGATGTGGTAACCTTGCCACGGGTGTTCACTATGACGACTATCGGTGAGCCCTTCTCGAAGGAAGATCTGTCCATACCCAAGTCGAATTTCTTCCGTGCCTAAGAGTTGTTGTGCGATTGTGAGATACGTCTCGTTTTCGATGAGCGTATCCACCGCTTCCAAACCTGTCGGAAAATGCACTGCTTTACCGAACGGACCGGCAAGCAGTTGCAGATCGCTGTTCTTCTCATAGGCACTTTTCAGTGCATCCGGTTGCGGATCCCACTTTGCTCGATATTCGGCGTAAGTCAAGCCATCGTAAGCATTGTGCTCCATCTCTTCTAATGCAGGTGCAATTGTATCCGGAGAAAACACGTTGGGGACCACGATAATTCCATCTCGTTTCCATGCTGCCAATTGTTCCGTTGTCAGTTGCATAGCGTTTACCTCTCTGAAAACGTTTCCCATTTGTCCTCTTGGACGGCTTCAGCATCTATCTTTTGTTGAATTGTTTGCCACCATTTCCGATTTTCGATGTACCACTGGATCGTTTCGCGCATTCCATCCGCAAATGCAATTCTCGGTTTCCAACCGACATCACGGGCGATCTTGCTTGAATCCAAGAGATAACGGCAATCGTGTCCGGGTCGATCCGGCACATAAGTTTTCAACTGTTGCGGTTTGTTAAGAACATCCAATATGAAATTGCTAATTTCCTCAATGCTTTTCTCCACGCCACTGCCGACGTTATAAGTTTCACCGATTTTGCCGTGTTCGAGGACTGCCGCGATTGCGCGGCAATGATCCGCAACGTGCAACCATTCCCGTCGGTTATGACTGCTTTGGTAGAGCGTTAAAGGTAAATCTTGGATTGCATTTGTTGTAAAGAGCGGAATGAGTTTTTCCGGATGCTGATAGGGACCGTAGTTGTTCGCGCAATTGGAAATCGTTATCGGCATACTGAAACTATGGAAATAGGCGTTCACGAGATGATCCGCCGCTGCTTTAGAGGCGTTGTAGGGGGTCTGCGGCCGATACGGTGCGTTTTCACTGAACCTATCGGGTGAATCTAAGGGCAGTTCACCATATACCTCGCATGTGGAGATGTGATGAAATCGCTGCACGTCGTATTTCCGAGATGCCTCCAGTAATACCTGCGTTCCGATGACGTTCGTTTCAAAGAACCGCCGCGGATGCAGAATCGCTCGACTGTTGTGTGATTCTGCAGCGAAATTGACGATAACATCGGGTCGCTCTCTGTTCAGTACACTTTCCAGAAGAGCGGCATCCAGAATATCACCGTGCACAAATCTATACCGCTCTGGAGAGTGGGTTTCCGCTATGTCCGTCAGATTGGAGAGATTTCCAGCATACGTCAGTCGATCAAAATTGATGATAACATCGTCCGAATCGCGTTGCAGATAGTATCGGATAAAGTTGGTACCGATAAACCCAGCACCACCCGTGACCAATAATTTCATTTTTTAATTATACCTTGCCTACCCTTATTTTAATTGCGACTTAACCAGAAATCCGATCCTCATGGAATTGAGAGCGTCCGAGGACTTCATACACTAAAACCTCACCCGAACTCCCAACCTCTCCTTTTTAATGGGTAACGCTATCTTACCAAAAATGAGTGCGGTCTGTCAATCTAAATTCGTTTTTATGTAGAACGAATGAACGGAAATCCTGAGCCACGCAGCAGCATAAAATTTGTTGACAAGGAGTTGTGAATATCATAAAATGGACGACACATCTAAATTTCAAGACTACTTTTTAATAGTGCAGGGTCCCGTGCCTTGCGAAAGGGAGAACAATGCGCCAACGCAAATTAGGGAATACAGGGTTAACCGTTTCTGAAATCGGCATGGGAACATGGGAACTCGGAGGCCGTGAATGGGGAGACATCGGTGAAACCGATGCTGTGGATCTCCTCCGATACGCCTTCGAAAGTGGTGTCACCTATTACGATACAGCAGACCAATATGGTGGAGGTCGCGCGGAACGGTTACTGGGTGAAGCCTTCTCAACTCTCGGTAATAGAGTTATCATTGCCACGAAACTTGGCTATGAATTGGATTCCGATGGCTGGATTAGCCATGGATGGGAGCATCCATCGTTCAACGTCTCACCGGATTATATCCGTCTGTCAGTTGAGGGGAGTCTCACGCGATTGAAGCGAGATGTTATAGACATCTACCAATTCCACTCGCCGCCCCCTGCGGATGCTTGGGACGACGCATTCGGGACAATGGAGGCACTCAAAACCGAAGGCAAAATCCGCTTTTATGGATTGTGTCTCGGGAGTGAGGCAGATGCACTAAAGGCAATAGCAGAAGCCGGTATCTCTTCGATGATGCTCACCTATAATATCCTCACCCAAGAGATGGCAACACCTGTGATGGAAACCGCTGCCAAGAATGGGATTGCTGTTACTGTCCGACAACCGTTGTCGTCCGGTTTACTCTCTGGACACCTCGGACCGGATACTGTCTTTGCGGAGAACGATTATCGGAAGACGTGGCCCCGTGAGAAATTCCTCTCGGATCTGGCGCGTGTGGAACAGATTAAGTCAATCGTTGGAAATAAAGCGCGCAGTCTCCCTCAAGCCGCCCTCAAATTCATTTTGGCGCATCCGGCTGTCTCCTGTGTTGTTCCGGGGATGATGACCCCAGCGCAAGTTGACGACGGCGTTGCGACTTCGGGTGCAGCACTTTTACCCTCGGGTATTTTGGAACAACTACGCAACGATTAAGGGAGGCGCTATGAAGGTTATCGCGGATCTCTGTGTTGTTCCAATAGGTGTCGGCGTATCGGTCTCAAAATACGTCACTGCGTGTGAAAAAGTGCTGAAGGCAGCAGGTTTGGAGACAAAACTGCACGCCTATGGCACTAACATTGAAGGCGAATGGGATGTTGTATTTACAGCAATTCGGCGGTGTCACGAAGTCGTCCATGAGATGGGTGCCCCGCGAATCACAACGACGCTCAAGTTTGGCACACGGGTCGATAGGACACAAAGCATGGATGATAAGGTTAGCAGCGTCGAAAAGCAGTTAAAGACAGAATGACCGATGGGGATATTTAAAACACAATTGAAAAAAAATAATTGGACTTCTCCGGTAACCTGTGCTAAACTGTTTTCGTTAGTTGAATAGAAACAATAACTAAAACATGGAGGCTAAAAAAAATGAAAAGCAGATTTACGCTTTGGGCAGTGTGTGCTGTCGGAGTTCTTCTTATGGCACAATTTGCGACTGCCTTAGATAAAATTGAAGGTCCTTGGTACTGGATGATTACCGAGAGTCCTGCCGGTCAAGGCGGTGCCGCCGTAACAGATGAGGACGGTATCGACGAGGCAACAAAAGGTAAACTCACTGAGACAGATGTCGCAGAACAGGGCATTACAAAAGAGATTCTGAAGGTCAAATTTGCCGAAAACTACAAATGGACCGAGGGAGAAATCGCCGCAGTCGGTGGAAACAACATCAACGACATGCTCATAAAGATTAAGTTGGGACCCGGGGGTGATGTCAATGACCACTGCTCCTACGCCGTGATTAACGCTGTATCAAAGGCTACAAAGAAAGGCGTTGAAGCCCGTGTCGGTAGCGATGATTCTGTTAAGGTCTGGATGAACGGCGAAGAGGTTCACAAAAACCCCGTTAACCGCGGTGCTGGCGATTTTCAGGACACATTTGAGGTAGATATCAAAAAAGGCGATAACGTGTTCATGGTTAAAGTGTGCGAACGCGGCGGTGGGTGGAGCATGTTCGCCGGTATCGATGCCCCTTTGGAATACAATCTGGAGTTTAAGGGACTTCCTGTTGAGCCTGCTGGTAAATTAGCGACGCAGTGGGCAGAGATTAAACGTTCCTACTAAGTTGGTATTTTTAGCCGGTATTAGCGTTCTGGGCTTTCACACTTCTGAACCGTTTTTATCGGCTAAAACTGCACAAATTTTTTTATCCTTGATTTAATCGCGGTATATTTGTTAAACTAATCTAAAGTGGTTGTCCTATCTTTCATGAATGTCGGGCAATATTGTAGTCTTGATCGATTGATTGAGGCGCGATCGGACCCGCAAGGACGGGCACCACCAATTTTACTTCGTTTGATAAAAAAATAAAACTAATTGGAGGATTTTCATGTATAGAAAATTGTTCACAATAGGGTTCGCATGTCTCATAGCGCTTTTTGTTATGGCACAAACTGTCGATGCCCAAGACAAAATTACGGGCCCGTGGCTCTGGATGATTGCTGCGACCGAAGCCGGTCAAGGTGGTGCAAATTCGACCGATATCGATTCGCTCGCTGAAGCCAGTGGTGGTGATGTGACCGAAGAGATGATCGCAAACAACGGTGCCAACGAAGGCGATGCTGTCGGCGATTTGGTATGGACGCTCGGTGAGATTTCCGAAACCGGCGGTAACAACGTCAACGATACGGTCACTGAGATTGGCTTGGGTGAAGGCGATGTCAACGACCATTCGTCTTACGCGCTCATCACGCTTGAATCCGATTCAGATCAGGATGGCGTGGATATGAGAGTCGGCAGTGATGATTCTGTCAAGGTCTGGCTCAACGGTGAAGAGGTTCACAACAACCCTGTTAACCGTGGTGCTGGCGACTTTCAGGACACATTTCAGGTTGATATCAAGCAAGGCGATAATCTGTTGCTGGTGAAGGTCAGTGAACGTGGTGGCGGTTGGAGCATGTTCGTCGGTGTCGATGCCGATGTAAATGCTGTCTTTAAACCCGCTACTCCGGGGGTCGCTGGAAAAATTACGGGTCCATGGCTCTGGATGATTGCTGCGACTGAAGCCGGTCAAGGTGGCGCGAATTCGACCGATATCGATTCGCTCGCTGAAGCCAGCGGTGGTGCGGTTACCGAAGATATGGTCGCTACAAACGGTGCCAGCGAAGGCGATGCTGTCGGCGATTTGGTATGGACAGTCGGTGAAATCTCTGAAACTGGCGGTAACAACGTCAACGATCTCGTCAATGAGATTGGCTTGGGTGAAGGTGATGTCAATGACCATTCGTCTTATGCCTTGATCATCCTTAACGCTCCTGAAGATCAGAGTGGTGTTCCGGCGAAAGTCGGTAGTGATGACTCCGTCAAAGTCTGGCTCAACGGTGAAGTGGTCCACACAAACGCTGTCAACCGCGGTGCTGGCGATTTCCAAGACGATTTCAAAGTTGACCTGATGGCGGGTCCTAATGTTCTGTTGGTGAAGGTCAGTGAACGTGGCGGCGGTTGGAGCATGTTTGCTGGTGTCGGCGGTGTATGGTCCATCGGACCTGGTTTCGTTTCGGTCGAACCGGCTGGTAAACTCTTCACAACGTGGGGAAGCCTGAAAGCCAAGTAAGGTTTAGGTTCGCTATACATAGTAAAAAAGAAAGGACGCAGCCGATACATTTTAGCTGCGTCCTTTTATTTTTAAGTCTTGCTATCGTCCCATGAGTTCCATAAAGACAGGTAGCGATTCCCGAAATCCGTCCTCACGCGTTCCGTCTACTGGGGTGTAGACGCTCTCTAAGGAGATTGCACCCTCGTATCCATCCCGTTTCAGCGCATTCATGATGTCATTGTAGTAAGGATCCATCTGTCCTTGGCGCATGGCACAGAAATCGAATGTCGCCGCTGGAAGGTTCACAACGCCATCTTTGAGATGAACGTGGGCAATGTGCTCACGGATAACCTCGTACCCATCCGGATACGGAATTTCGGTACAATAGAGCGAGCTGCACGGATCCCAGAGGACTTTCAGGTGTGGCGCGTCCAATTCATCAATCAACTTTCTTGCGAGGTGTGCGGATGTGACGTTACCTGAGATTGCGGTTTCGATAACAAGCGTGATACCCGCTGCATCAGCGATTCGTACCGGTTCTTCTAACCTGTTCAGGAGTGTCGTCCAAGCACCTTCGGAGATAACGGGGTCTGCCCCGAAAAGCACCATCTCCTTTCGGAAACTGAAAATGCGAACCAGATGCGTCCCGAGTGCCTGCGCGACATCGATACAGCGTTGTAATGTCGTAATGTGTGCTTGATACGCAGGAGCATCGACTGCTGTGTCCACAGGAAGTGCTGAGAGATTGTGGTGAGAAATACACGACACCTTTAAATCACGTTCCTCGATTAATCCCTTGACCTGTTCGATGTCGGCATCTGTCAGATCCCCAACCTGCTTTTCCCAAAGATACTGTAATTCAACGTATTCCAATCCAGTTTCTACCATCGTGTCGAGCGCATACTCGAAGTTCCGGCTGATTCCATCTGTGATCGTTCCCAATTTGAACATTCAATTCCTCTCAATTTCTTGATCTTTGTAGGCTTTAAAAATGCTAAATACACGGTTGCGATTATTCCGTTTTTCGGACCTCGACACCTGCAATATTTTCAAGGATTTTGATAATCGTCCAGTTATCCTCATCAGGGTTTACTGCTTTTCCGGCTTGAAACAGTTCAAAAGCGGCACTTGCTGCGAAAAGCGGCACGCCACAATCGCTTGCCATATTTTTTGCCAAAGTGAGATCCTTATACATCGTGCCGATATTACTTTGCCCCTTGAAATTCCGATCCAATATATTTTGCGTTGTGTCTCTGAAGAGAAAATTACCAGCAACGCTCGTGCTCACTACGTCGCGAAGTGTTTCCGGCGTTACACCTGCCTTTACTGCTAACGTCAATGCTTCAAAGATACCGGCATAGTTCACACCGATGAGGACTGCGAGTGCCGACTTGACGGTTTGCCCCATCCCAATCTCCTCGCCAACGTGATAGATGTCTCGTCCGACGGCTTCAAGCACGGGTTTCGAGGCTTCAAAGGTTTCATTTGGTGCGGATACCATCATTGTGAGGGTCCCCGCGGCTGCACCGGGTGCCCCGCCACTGACAGGCGCGTCGACCATATTAAACCCTTTTTCTGTTACGAGTTCAGCGGCCTCCATCACCTGTGCGCGTCCGATGGTTGCCGTACAGATGACGGTGCCTCCGGGTTTGAGTCCCGCCAGCAGCCCGTCTTCTGTAAGAAGTGCTGCTTTGACCTGTTCAACATTCAGCACCATAATAAAGACGGTGTCTGCGGCTGCACCTACTTCGCGCGGTGATGTCGCCGTATGTGCGCCCTCTTGTGCAAGGGTTTCCAACGGCTCCGGGCGGACATCATACACTGTAAGTTCGTGTCCAGCTTTCAGGATGTTTCTTGACATCCCCATCCCCATGTTGCCAACGCCGATTAATCCAACTTTTGCCATAAATTACCTCAAGGAGTTTATAAAGAATAGTATGTAGAATTGACACAGATTCCGCATTTTTCAGAAGTTGTCTTTCGTATACGATCCGGTAGCAACTGTGCCAATAAACATCGGTTGAGTTTATCATAAATTTTAGGAAATGTCAACGGGTGTATAAAGTTTCAGGTAATTGTTATGCGATTTTTTTCTCGTTTATGCTATAATTAACGTGAGTTTGATAAAAGTTTAGTCTTTAGAAAAGCACGGGTAAATCGT